>JARXWK010000004.1 GCA_029916745.1 Dysgonomonadaceae bacterium PH5-43
AACTGCGGCATATCTCTGGAGCGGGCACGTGAAATAACCAAGACAATGTATAGGTTAAGCTTCCGTCTGCCCGAATCAAAGCAAGAGCGACACGTCATGTTAGGCATGACCCCAGAGCAGCAACTGCTGGTCAAAATCACTCAATATTGAATCGGGTGTCCCGTTGCGGAAAACAGGAGAATTATTATTCTCCAAAAATCTTTCATCTACATATTTTAACCATTTCAAATTTTGAACGCCCAAAACCATATTGTACCAAACATCAATACATAATGTATATTGTTATACATCACAATAACTAAGTCAGGAGGGTGGCAAAAGAATCTGAGAGAAACTTTTATTGCTGCTTTTCAGGTATACTATCTGATGAAATAGTTAACTCTGACTCAATATTTTCTTCAACAATCAAAGTTATCTCATTTTGAACTTTATCTTCCTTTATTGGGTTCTTTTGTTGTTCTATTATTTTAGGAGGCTTTCCTTCTTCTTTTTTATTATTGATTATAGGTTTTGATATAATCCTAATGGAATCCGTTTCTTTTTGTAGGGAATCTAAGTCATTTACTTGAGTAGTATCAACATCAATAGTAATGGCTGTTTTATCAGAGAATTCAACGTGTCTCATTCTATAATTGAGACTTATTACTCCAACCAATGTTATCAGAAGAAATACAATTATAATCCATATAATTTTACGATAGAATTTATTAATAACTGAATTACCTTTATCTACAACAGGTTCAAAATCTTTCCCTCCAGACACTTGTTGAAATAAAGCTACAGTTATATTATCATATCCCCCAGCACTCAGTGCTGCTTGTATCAATTCCGTCTTACATGAAGTTAAGTTTGCATAGTTATCTTTTATAATTTCTTCTAAATCACTATCTCTGCAAAGACCTGAAAGGCCGTCGCTACAAAGCAAAAGTATCTCTTCGTTACTTAATTGATAAACCAAAGTATCTGCCACTGCTTTTTTTTCAGTGTCTCCTAAACTTCTAAGAATAATATTTCCATCTGGATGATCAAAAGCATACTTTGGGTCTAATCTGCCATCATCAATCAATTGTTGTACATATGAATGATCTTTCGACAGTTGCCTAAGACCAACCTTAGGATGATAGGAGTAAATTCGACTATCTCCACACCAAGCAAGATAAGCATATCTATCCAAAACCCAGGCGATTGCAATAGTTGTTCCCATTCCTCTATTCGACTCATTTGTTTGGCTATGATTTTTTATAGCTTGGTCAGCTTCGTTGATTATCTTTTTAAGATAGGTAGTTATTGAATTTGCATCTTTTGTTATCTGTTCTGTCAACAAGCTTGGGTCGAACATTTTTTTTACTGTTTCAATTGCTATGCTTGACGCTATTTCTCCAGCATTCATTCCTCCCATTCCATCCGCTACTGCAAGAAGACAACCTTTATCACTTAAAACCAAAGGTTCATCAACATCTTGAGGTATAAACCATTCTGTGGTTTGTAAATCTGTACAAACCACAAAATTATCTTCATTATTACTTCGCTCTAAACCAATATCTGTTCCTGCGATCAATTTGAATTTTATTTCATTCATTTTTCATTCATTTTTCGCGGTTTATTTAATGGTTCTTCATCCTCAATGGGTGTTAAATCGTCCGAAATATTTTTCCCTTTTTTCGCATTATATAAAGAAACTACAACCCACTTATCATCTATATTCTTTATCATTCCAGTCAAAAAGAATGTAACTTGACCTATTCGCGTTACTTCTGGGACAATATAAATCCCCCCCATAATATTAGCAGGGAAGACTGGCTGGTTAATTTCACAAATTCCTTTATCTTGGGTGATGTTTATTTCAGAACGATATACAATAAGATTTAAATCGATTGTATCTTGTTTAGATGAGTCATCTTGGGTGGTTACCCAAACTAACCATCCCTTTTTCAACCCCTCTGCAACATCTATTTGTAAACCAAACTCTCCTTTTTCGTCAGTAAGGCTATACATTCCATTTATAATTTCAGTACTATTTAATGTGTCTAAAGGAAAATTATTCCAGTTGTCGTGAAAAATTTTTCGATAATTACTCTTATAAAGGACGGGAGTATATTGTTCTTTTTCCTTTTCACTCAAAGATGTATAATTATCATCTAACTTCCATGGGGTAAACACCATCTCGTCAATACAATAAGCAGCATTTAGTTTTACAGCGATAGAGTAAACCTTACCGAACTCCGATTTATTATTACGACCATAATACTTCCCATCTTCATTATTTTTTAGACGATAGCGTTGTTCTACAAGATAAATACCGTCTTTTATAGCATATTCAATCATTTCCTGACTAGGAGAGATGAAAGATGTTTGAGATTTTAATGAAAATACTGACATGCTCACTATCGCAAATATAATTATCTTCTTCATTTTATAATTGTTTTTATTTATTTTATATTTATCTGAATGCTGAGATAGGTACAATACGGCCTTTTCCGCC
Source organism: Dysgonomonadaceae bacterium PH5-43 (assembly GCA_029916745.1). NCBI lineage: Bacteria > Pseudomonadati > Bacteroidota > Bacteroidia > Bacteroidales > Dysgonomonadaceae > Dysgonomonadaceae bacterium PH5-43. The sequence continues at coordinate 2,483 of JARXWK010000004.1, forward strand.
TGAACCATCTTGAGCTAAACCTAACGCTCCACTCAAAACTCCAATAACATGATATTCTCCTTTATTATATATTAAAACAGGCCCGCCTGAACTTCCTCCTTGAAAATCCCAATTTGAAACCATAATAACACCCTCTTTTGTCAATCCTTCAAGTGCAACTTTAGATTCACTATAAATTGGCGTTATGTCATTAATGCTTTCGACCCCTAGTCCAGCAGGAAAACCTAATACATATACACTTTGTTGAACAGTCAAATTGGAAGAAATCTCATTATCAAATTTCAGGCCTCCACTCTTTTTGGGTCTAAAATATGCCCAGTCAGTGTGATTCCCATAATTAGCTAATTGAAAGTTTTGAGGGAATCCGTGTTCGTCAATATATGTCCCTTTTGATACCGTTGAATTTCCTATAGTAAACGGATGTTCTTTGGGTGTGTATCTAAAACTTATTTTATCGCCCACCGGAGAGACTGCTATAAATTCGATATAATAGCTCTCATCATTATTTGCCAATTGATTTAACGTAGTTTCCATTCCTGACAAAATGACTATTTCCCCATCATCATTTCTCTTATAATTAAGCTCACTCCATGTATCAATTACATGTCTAGCCGTCACAAAGCGTCCATCATTTAGTAAAAAACCTGTTCCACTACTTCCTGACACTAAAATACCTTTTGAATAGCAACGTATTTCTATATAGTATACTGAAGAGTAACATTGTTTTATTCCACCAGGAGCAATCCCTCCTGTTTCTGCTTGCTTTTCTACTTGTTTTATTGCGTCCTGTGCAAGTTTCCACGCAGCAGCAGCTTTTTTCCGAGAACCATCTAATTGTTTCTGATAATCCTCTATTTTCGAGTTCGTTTCTATTAACTTATTAGCCAATGAATCTGCCAAGACAGCATTATCGCTTGCTATATTTATTGCGTCTGCCAAAAGTATTGATTGATGTTTTAAATCATCTTTAAGCATATAGTTCCATGTAGTCAATCCGCCGATAGCCAATACTAAAACAATACTCAATGCTACAATCGCCCTCTTATACGGCTTTAATGATTGTTGTCTGAATAAATTAAGGCGTTCTGTCAATTTAATACTAGATGTCAATCCTTGTTTACCTTGCGGAACAATAAATCCCATCTTAGGTCCATTTACCGACAATTGAATTTCATCGCCACTTTGTAAGTACCATTCTTTTGTAATAGGGCGACCATTTAGAAACGTTGAATTTGTAGTAGAAAGCTGTATCAACTTCCAATTATCCCCATCTCTTACAATAGCAGCATGTTTCCTACTTACTGTTCCAAAATTTTCATCAAATCTGATTTGGCAACTTGAGTCACGTCCCAATTCTATTTGATCTACAATAATTTTTTGAGATTCTCCTGCTCTATGATATTTAGTAGTAACTTTATGCTCAAGGATGTAATAAGTACGTCCCGAACCATTTATTAAAGCTCCGATACCAGCTCCGACCGAGCCAGCGAATGATCGTTTGTATTTTTCCGTAGGTCGCGCCATATTGTTATATTTTAATTATTAATTAGATTCAACACGAAGTTTTACATCTCCTATAGAAATAATATCTCCAACATTTAACATCAATCCGAGTTGAGACACTGGGGTTGAATTAACAAAAGTGCCATTGGTTGAATTAATCCATGAGTTTTTTTCAGGCTGCCACTGCCCATCACGAATAAACCAACGAATACCATCTGTTTCAATTGTACAATGATACCGAGACATATAAAAACTTTGTTCTTCTTTCACAACTAAAAGATTATCTTCCTCCCTCCCCATAGTAAACAAGCTATATCCAGATTTATACATTTCTGTTAATTTGTAAATTTGGCCAAATTCCTCACCCTGCATAATTCGTAAGGAGTTTATTAAATCATTGTCCTTTTTTTTAAAAAAATCAAAAGATTTTCTACTTGACTTAATATTTGACATAGTAGAATAATAAGGTAATAATTTAAGCACATCCTCTGCTGATTGTAAGCGATGCTTAAAATCAGGTTCTAAACATCCTTCTATCAATAATTTCCATTTCTCTCCATCAGGCACATTACGTAGGGAATGTTGTGCCCATAAACCTTTTTTTGCATTCATTTGATAAGTAACCAAATCGTTATGATTCTCTAATTTACCAAAAGGGAGAAAACCTGTAAGTAACTGAAAGAATAATACTCCAAATGAGAAAATGTCTGTCGTTGGGAGTACAGTAGCTTCCCCTCTAACGCGATTTACTTGTTCAGGGGGCATATATGCATAAGTCCCAAATATTTGTTGTGGTTTGCCAAATATATTCCGCTCGGTCATACGTTTATTTCGGTCGCCCGAAATTCCAAAGTCGGTTAACGCAGCTACTCCATTGCTTTTAAATAACACATTTTCGGGTTTCAAATCACGATGAACCTTACCGCAACTATGTAAAGCTTTTAGTCCTGACAACATTTCAAATCCGACTTTAGAATATAAAGAGACATCATTAAAACCTGTTAAATCGCCACCAGGACAAAACTCCATGATGATATAAGGATTTCCTTTGACTGATCCATAAGATAGAGAGCGAACCAAATACTCGCTATCTATTTGTCCCGTCTGAAATTCCATACTGAAACGTTGAACTAATGGGGAACGCACTTCTGAAGGCACTTCCCAAAGTTTGAGTAATTTCAAAGCTAATATTTGCCCATCACCGTCTTTAACTCGAAAAACCTTCCCAAAAGAACCTTCCCCAAGAACACCATCAATGATAAAACGTCCATCAACTATTTCCCCTACTAAGAAATCACACCTAGTTACTATTGCCTCAGACATGTATGCTATTTTTTCAAAAATCAAACTTAAAACATCTATCACCAAGCATAATTATATCTCCAGGCTGTAATTCAATCCTATCGCTTACTCTAATATAGGTTGTTTTTAATTCGCTTCTATCCTCAATATACCATCTCCTATTTTCATATATTAATGCGGCTTGTTCTTTAGATGTAATAGTCATATTATTGGGTTCTGTATTATCGCGATTCAAAACAATCTCTTCTTCAGAAAAAGATATAGTACTAGGATTAATATTCTCTTTTTCTTCAGGAATAAGTGTCAACCTACAACTATGACGCTTACTTGGTCTTACTGTGCGTCGACCAAATGGGATATTTTCCGCTTTGACAGAGCATTCTTCTTGAGTATGCGACTCCTGCTTTGAAGAAATAGGCTCTTTATATGGCCCTGTTCGTTGAAACCTTATATCCCCTCCTTTTCTTTGCTCACAATTAGGACAGTTTGAGACACCTTGCATCATCGGATAACCACAATTAGGACAATTATTACTCTCCATAGGAAATGCTTTAGATGATCCGCCAGTAAAGGCACTTGTTTCTCGTAGAGTTTCCTTTGGGTTAAAATTTACTACACCACTATTATATGACTGAGCTGGAACACTTCTATCATAATCTACTATAGCCAATGGTTGATTGCATTTGCCACATGAAGGATTTCCATCAGGGTTATCATATCCACAGTTTCTACATCTTATACTCATAATATTATCTCCTTTCTTACTATCTAAAAATATAAGCAATTTTAATATTAAAGCGATTAAGCTTGAATTTATAATCTTCCATTACAGTGGAGTAATTTGAAACCTGAAGACGTTTTGATGTCCAATAATCTTCATTTGCTAAATTAGCCAATCCTAAATCATAAGCCAATCCAATATTGAATCCACTTAATTCTATGCCAACACCCATTGTTAATCCATAATTCAATTTAGAAAGAGGAGAATCTTTAAATTCAAATTCATCTTCGTATAAAGGTTGTTCCCCTGAGGTATATTGTGTATTTACAAATCCATTTTTACCAAACAAATCTATTTCACCAGTTATTTCAGCATTACTATTGTATTTTCTTCCTGTGGATTTACCATTATAATATTGATCTAAAGATGGCCAGTCTGTTGTACCTGTTAATTTCATCTTCCCCGATAATCCATAAGATATATAAGGCCCAAGATTTAACTGAAGATTGGTTTTTTCAGACAACTTGAAACGATAGGAGAAAATAATAGGAATATCTAAGTAACTCATATTATAATTTTCTGTAAAATCATCATATGCTTGCCCTTTATATGTATAATTTCCATCTTGATAATCATCAAAAAAGTTTCCTGAAAAAGAGTTTTTATATTTCAAATTAGTATAATTAAGTCCCATTTGAAGATATAGGTTATTATATAAACGGAAATCTATTAATGCTCCTATTGTAAAACCCATTTCTGCCTTATAAGAAGGTTTTTCCGCACCGTCTGAATATCCATAATTAACAACACTTCCTAAATCTTCTCCAGAAGCACTTGATGAAACATAAGGAAATACCAATCCCGCTGTTATTCCCCAAGACACATCTCGGCCTCTAATAACTTTACTGCTATGAGAAGGCTGAATGACTGTCGCTTCATAACCTCTCTCCTGAGAAACTTTCAAACCTAACATTTGCTTATTCGTCCTAATCTGAATAGTTTCACTACGAGCCTTAGTAGTATTGTTCTCCAAACATTCAACTAAAATGGCATAATCATTTACTTTAGTAACACTACACCATTTAGGAAAATCTCCAATAGCCCAACCTTCACTGTCTGTATATATATTTATTGTTTCCTGACCTCCTAAATTTGAATACGAGAGACTATTTTTAGAGGCACTCAGTGTTTCATTTCCTATATTTTGTGATAAAGCAATTTTCTTTTCTAAAGAATTCGAATTTACAATTATAGAGCCACTACGTTCTTTTGTTGAATTATTTGGGTCTGCCTTGATAGTCAACTTATTTCCATTCTTCTGTACAGTACACCAACTGGGAGCATTAGAATAACTCCACTCCGTATTAGTCTGAATAATTATCTCCTCTTCATTCCCTCTTGAAACGAAAGATAAATCACTAGCTGACAGTCTAAGAAATTCATCAGCTTTCCCTTGTATTATTGTTATATCTTTATTGACATTGCCATCTGAAATAATTATAGTAGCCGAACGAGAACGAATAGACGTATTTGGCTTAACATTAACCATAATAGACGACGATTTCTTCTCAATATTACACCATTCAGATAGGACATCATTTACAGTCCAATTATTTCCAGTTATGGCTATTTCCGTCGTTCCTCCATCAGCATCAAAGCTTGCCGAAGATGACGAAACCGAAAGCGCTTTTTTAGATTTTGTTGCATTCCCCTTTTTCTTCGCTTCGCATTGCTTTTTCATACTTACGCATTTCGTTACAAAATCGGGGACGTTAGATGCGCAGTCTGCTGCTGCACTAAATTTACTAATAGCAGCATCATAATTACCTTTTTTCATTTCTGCCTCACCCTGAGCGTACATGTTATGACATGTTTGATCAACTATTTGAGACGATACTTCCATTGAGCAAAATCCTATCAATAAAAGGATTAAAACTTTCTTCAAGTGATTCATATTCATTAAAATTTAATTATTTGTTTACGTATTTTTCAATTATTTTTGCTCGTCTCTGAAAAGATTCCGCAGCTTCAAATTCTTCATGTTCCAACATTTTTTTCCCTGTTTCTGTAAAGTAATTATATGTGTCGTTTATCTTACTCGATAGATTTTCCAATTTGTTTTCCAATTGTAGTTTATCTAAATTTCCGTCTAATTGAGGAAGTAGATCTTTTGCCTTTAGATAAACCTCTTGGGCTGCGGCTAAATCTAATTCATAATCCTTCCCTTGCTTATAAGCATTAGAGGCTAAACTGTCTCCTTTTTGTACTAACGGGACATATTGAGGATATAAATCAGGAGCTGAATAAGGGACAGGACGGAGCATTATGAATGACACTATAGATGCAACGACAGCAAAGCCAATTGTTCCATATATGAATATTTTCTTTCTATTTTTAGAAACTCCAACAAATTTTGCTGATGAGATAGAAATTTTCTCTCCGTTGATTGTTTTCTGAGCATATTCATATATAGTTGCACCAGTGGGCCTATCCCAAGGCTCTTGTGATAAACATTTGTAAATTAGGTTTTTTAATTCTTTAGAATAAACCCCCTTTATTTGGGGAATGTCAGACCCATTTTTTTGCAACAAACCACCATGCTCTCCAAAAGGAGCTTCTCCTGTTAATAATTCATACATTGTCGCACCTAACGACCAAATATCACTAGCCATTATTGGCTGGGGGTCGCTCCCAAACCGTTCTGGCCCCATGTACGCTAATGTTCCTCCTCCTGATTGTCCCACTGGCTTATCTATGCTCTTACGCAAAGTACTGCGAATCCGAGTACTAATACCAAAGTCCGTAATCATATAATTATTTTCGCTATCAACGAGAATATTATCAGGTTTAATATCTTGATGAATAACTGGAGTCTTTTGTGAGTGCAGAAAAGCTAATCCTCCTGAAACATCACGCAAGAAAAACCATGCTTCTTCTTCACTCATACTACCTGCCATTTTTAGAGTAGAACCTTGCTCACAATATGGCAATACTAAAAACGGCATTCGCTCAAAATGATCGTAATGCGAGGGACGCAGCAGATTACTATGATTCAGATCGAATACCAAGGAAAATTCTTGCGAAAACAATTTTATTCCTTCATTGTCCAACCCGAAACCAGGAGCATATATTTTCAAAGCTACTTTGACTGAGGTAAAATTATCAATAGCCAACCAAACTTCAGAAAATCCGCCTCGACCTAAAAGTTTTATAAGCCGATAACGATTAACTATTAGCGCATTTTCACTTAGCATAATTCTTATATTTCAAAACATAATTAACACATCTCTTAGAAAGAGATACACTACTGATGTGATAGGCGCATAGACAAGGGGATAAGACGAGAAATGCTCGATATTCGCTAAACAATTATTTCTTTTTCAAAAAAAAACAAACCTCAATATAACTTTTTAGTTATTTTATTGTTTGTTTTCAAAAAAAAAAATAATTTTGTAGTTGAATGTGTATCTCTTTCTAAGAGATTTATATTTTTTATTACTTCTCTTTCTTCTTTTTCTTAAAAACACTTTAAAATTAGACTATTTGCGTTATCTATCACCGCTGTATCTAACGATGCTAAATATATTTGTGTAGTTGTTTCAGAATCATGTCCCATTCCCTCGCTGATTACCGATATGGGAATATTCTTGCTTTGGGCGATGCTTGCCCATGAATGACGTGCAACATACATGGTCAGAGGAAGAGATAAGTCAACTTTCTTAGCAACCTCTTTGAGTTTTCTATTTATAAGAAATATCGCATTTTTATATTGTCTCCGCTCGTCAATATTCGAATGCTTTATTATAGGTAATAAATAGAGAGAGGTTGTTATCTGATATTTATCAACAATCTCCTGCATACAATTTTCCCATTTTATATATAATTTCTGTCCCGTTTTTTTTCGTTTATAAGAAAGCATACCATTTTGCAGGTCGCTCTTTCTCAAATATGCCATATCTATAAATGACATTCCACGAGTATAAAAACTAAACATAAACATATCTCGTACATATTCCAACTTAGGATTGAAGTTCAAATCCAATTCTTTTATTTGCTTGAGAGTTTCGAGTGAGATAGCTCTTTTTATAGTTTTGGGTGTACCAGTATACACCTGCTTAAATGGATACCGAAGAAAAGCAAAGCCTTTTTCTACCGCTCTATTATAAACCGCCCTAAGTATTCTCATATAGAATGAAATGGTATTCATACCTATATTCTGTTTTGTCAGATAAGCTTCGTAAGCTTCCATTAAATCCGAATCTATCTCATTCAACATTACATCTTCATTGTTTCTGAATCGCATAAAACTATTTAGGGCTGCTGTATATGTCTCACTTGTCCTAATTTTATCCAATTTCTTTAATTTGAGAATTATATCCTCCATGAAATTACACAGGCTGACTTCACTCGACTGACTATAATAACCTTTGACTATATCATCAACCGTGTAAAAAATTCCTTTTTGGTCTAAAGCGTTGATAATCTTACTTAGCCTGTTTTTATCCGATTGGAGACGTTCATGGATTAATAATAAATATCTCTTCGGATTCTCGTCAAGTACTGGTAAAACTATTTTAGACAAATCACAATCCCATTCATCTGGAAAGAGTTTGTACCCTGTCTTAATCTGTCTTACTACACGACTATGTGTAATCTGATAATATAATACGCCTTCTTTATCTTCGACAACTGAGTGCCGGATCTTTATTTTAACCGATGCCATTACTTATTTTGGGAAATATTAGTCTGTTTCCTTTCCATCTCCGATTCTATTGACAATCCCTTGTAAATATTAATCTTAAGAATTGACAACACTTGATTTCGGATATAATTCTCAAACTGCATTTCTCTATTTTCAATCCGCTTGAACTGTTCAATCCTTAGCAGTGATTGATTAAGAGATTGATTAAAAATCCTACTTCCTTTCGATGATTTCGTAAGTTCCTTAAACTTCTCTATTTCCGATAGGCCTTGCAATAAAGCATCATTTAATAATAATTGTACCATAATTTAATAATCTTAAAGTTATTGTTATTTCGTAAATTCTCTCGTTTTTTATTCTTATTCCTTTCCATCTTTATTCTTTTAGGAACTAAATATAACGATGTTTAATACTTAATAATTGATATTTATTAAAATATTTTTTCAAGACAAGGAATGAAAGTTTCCAATAAGAAGTGCAACAGTCATTTTCTTACTGGGTCTATAGAGAAACCCTTTTCAATTGGTCTGCGCGCAGACCAATTGAAAAGGGCATAGACAAAGATAACTTTTGAATTTGATTCTGACAGCAGCACAAAAAAAGGAGACCGAAGTCTCCCTAAGATTAAGTAACTTTGTGTTGAAATATGTATCATCACTTAAACTCGGAGCAAAGATACGCAATAGAAGTCTTACTCCAACAACAAAAAAGCAGAAAAGAGATTTCGCAGACTATCGGAATCTCACAGAGTACCCTAAGCAGGGAATTGAAGCACAACAGCGGTCAACGAGGCTACCGCTGGATACTACCATTATTTAGACAACACGCATTTGCAAATGAATGTTAACGAGCACTTGACAAACGCCTTTTTATTTATTATCTTTGCGTAAGCAAAAGGCATAAACCGCTGGGGAATAATCCTCAGCGGTTTTTTTGTGGGGTTTTTCAAAAAAATCTCAAGGACTTCCCCATGGAATCTCGGTGTTTTTTCACCCAAAAAACACCGTAACTTTTTAAAAACACAGTCAGATTTTTCTGAAACATACTGACAAAGTTGAGAAAAGTCTTTACACTCCAAAAAACACTCAGTTTGAGTGAAAACAGAAGTAGTTAAACTTTCCAAAATAGAGTTAAAGGGGGTGTGCTTCGCACAGGAAAGTTAAAAGATAAAAACTAAAAGATAAAAGTTGAATAAAACTAAGAACTAAGAGTTGGCGCAAAGCATCTCTTATTAGATACCCCTTGTCTCTCTTAGGAGAAAGGAGGGTTGTTTGTTAGGAGATACCCGCCGCCGCTCTTAGGAGATACCCGATTCCTTTCTACTTCAAACACCCCGTCTCTCTCCTTGAAACACCCCGTCTCTCTTAGGAGATACTACTCGCCTATCTCCTATCAAAGGCGAAGGGTATCTCCTATCAAAGACGACCCAAAGTGAAGGTTTGTATTTTTGGTTAAAGTTACATTCCCGAGGCAAAAAAACAGGGAACAACCTCTCGGCTGCCCCCTGTTCTCGCTTTATTTATTTGAAAAAAGAATTTATTTCTTTTTGCCTTTGTTCTTAATCATATCATAAGCTATAGGCGAAGCTAAGAACAATGAAGATATTGTACCGATAACTGTACCTAAAATCATTGCGAAAGAAAAACTGCGAAGAGTTTCGCCTGCAAATATAAAGATAATGATTAATACAAGTAATGTACTGAACGATGTATTAAGAGTTCGATTTAATGTAGAATTCAAAGCTCCATTAAACACTTCAGCCTTATCCGTTTTAGGATATAGTTGAGTATATTCACGTACACGGTCGAAGATTACCACCTTGTCATTTACCGAATAACCGATAGCAGTAAGTATTGCACCAATAAACGTTTGATCTACCTCTAACGAGAATGGAACAAATCCCCACAACATTGCATACATACCTAAAATAACGATAGCATCGAATGTTAATGCTGCGATTGTACTTACCGAGTACGACAAGTCTCTAAATCTAAACAAGATATATAAACCGATTGCAAGTACGGCGAACACAACAGCCCACACTGCTTTTGTTTTTAAGTCGTCGGCTATACTTGGTCCTACCTTACGTTGATTTTGAATATAATCTCCATTAATAAATTCGTCATAAGTAAGTCCTTCTGGTAAGAATGATTGAAGACCATTATATAGTCTTTGTTGTATCTCTTCATCAACCGAAGGATCGTCTGAATTAATCATATAATTTGTAGAAACTCTAACTTGGTTGCTCTTTCCTATAGTAATTACACTTGGAGTGTGATTGTCAAAGAAAGGATCTAACTTTTGTTCTGCGTCTACTGTATTGATTTCTTGTTCAAACTTAATAACATAGTTACGTCCTCCAGTAAAGTCAATACCTTGATTTAGTCCTCTTAATCCGAAGAAAGAAATACAAATAACTGTTATTACTCCTAATACAATGTAAGTCATCTTTCTGCTTTTCAAGAAATCAAACTTAGGATCGATTAATAAGTTCTTTGTTAAAGAAGTAGAGAATGTTAGATTCTGCAACTTACCTTTAGCGAACAATGTATCGAAGGTTAAACGAGTTAAAAATACTGCTGTAAAGAACGAGATACAGATACCAATAATTAAAGTGAAAGCAAATCCTCTGATAGGACCAGTACCGAATATTAATAATATAATACCCGTAAGCAATGATGTTAAGTTAGCGTCAAAGATTGCAGAGAATGCTTTTCCGTAACCTTCTTCAAGAGCTTTCTTTAATACTTTACCTCCACGCAATTCTTCTTTAATACGTTCGTAAATCAAAACGTTAGCATCTACTGCAATAGCTAAAGCTAAAACAATACCCGCAATACCCGATAAAGTAAGTACTACGTGGAACGAAGCCATTACGCCTAAAGTAAAGAATAAGTTAAGAAGTAGAGCTCCGTTAGCTATTAAGCCTGGTTTTGCACCATAAACCATCATTAGGTAAATCATAAGAATGATTAAGGCAATAACAAAAGAAATAAATCCTTGATTAATTGCTTGTTGTCCTAAAGAAGGTCCTACTATATCTTCTTGAACGATATTAGCGCGAGCCGACATACGACCCGACTTCAATACGTTTGCTAAGTCTTTCGCTTGCTCTGGAGTAAAATTACCTGTAATGCTTGAAGAACCACCAGTGATTTCATTCTGAACTGAAGGGAAAGAATACACTGCATTATCAAGAACGATAGCTATCTGACGACCAATATTATCTTTTGTTAAGCGAGCCCATACTTTAGCTGCATCACTCTTCATTGTCATACTAACTTCTGAGCTAGAAGAGTATTGACTAAACTGGTCTGTTGCATCAGAAATAACATCACCGCTTAACACTGGTTGAGGTTTTCCTTCTACATAATTAACCTTTAGAGCAACTAATTGGTATATATCACTATCTTCCGATTCGGGTTTTACAGTCCATTTAAGGCTTATACGGTTAGCATCTAAAAGATTCTTTACTTTTGTGTTCTCTATATAAGCGTTAACTTTAGGCATATCACTCTTTTTAGCCATAGCAACAACTGGAGAAGCATATGGTTGATTAGGATCTAATCCCATTAGGAAGAAAAGAGGCCACTGAGAATCTTCTATAGAAGCACTAAGTTGCTCTTCTGTTTCGTTTACAGAATCATTTTCTGCTATTGCCTCGTTAATCTCAGCGTTGTTAGCCACATTATCTTGAGCAACAGTTTCAGTTGTTTGAGCCACAGTTTCAGCTGTTATATTACGAGCTGCTTGTATTGAGTCGCGAATAATGCTATTAGCTTGAATAAGTGTAGAATGAATTTCTGACTCTAAATATACTTCCCAAAACTCAAGATTTGCAGTTCCTTGTAATAACTCACGAACACGAGCTGGGTCTTTAACACCTGGAAGCTCTATCGAGATTAAACCTTCTTTATCTAAGTTTTGAATATTAGGAGCAACAACTCCGAATTTATCGATACGATTACGAAGAACGTTAAATGAATTATCGTAAGCACTCTTAAGTTCTTCTCTCAAAACAGAGATTACTTCATCATTAGTGCTTTGTGGTTTAATTTTCTCTCTTAGTTCGTAAGTACCGAAAATAGCTGAAAGTTTAGCATTAGAGTCTAATTCTTTGTATGCATTTGCGAATGCACTTAGAAAATCTTGACCGTTATCCTGTGCAACTTTAGCTTTTTCTAAAGCCTGATTAAAAGTGGCGTCTTGGTTATTGTCAGATAAAGATTTCAACACATCAGATGCTGCAATCTCTACAATAACGTTCATACCACCCTTTAAGTCTAAGCCTAAAGTAATTTCCATTGCTCGGCATTTCTCAAGAGAATAACCTAACCAAACTTTTTCTTTAGCAAGAGAGTCTAAATACAGAGTCTCTAACACCGGATCACCACCGGAATACTCTTTCGCTTGTTTATAATATTTGTTCGTTACAACTGTAAACGACAAATAAAATAAGCTTACCAATGTAAGCGCAATAGCGAGAAACTTTACAAGTCCTTTGTTTTGCATTTGTTTTTATTATTTTATTTTTGACATTAATCTATTAAATCCCTATTTTTAGGTCGCAAATATAGTAATTTTTATTAATACTTCACAACATATTAGTCATTAATAATGTGTTCTATAATATATTCGGGTCTTTCTTTCACTTCTTCAAACAAGATTCCTATATATTGACCAAGCACTCCAATCGTTAATAACTGCACTCCTCCAAAAAAGATAATAGTTGTAATCAGAGAAGTCCAACCGCTTTCGGCATCTGTATAACCAAAAAACTTTCCAAATACAGACCATAATCCCATTACAACTCCTATTAAAACCGCAACAAAACCCAAACCGGTTGCTAATTGCAATGGTTTCTTTGAAAAATAGAAAAAGGCAGTAGAAGCAAAAGAGAACATCTTCTTCATGGGATACTTACTTTTTCCTTTTAGGCGAGGCTTTCTCTCGTAATAGAAAGGCACTTGCTTAAAGCCTATCCACGATATTAATCCTCTAACATACTTACCTCGTTCCTTAAACTTATTAAATTCTTGTATAATACGAGAATCTATAAGTCTAAAATCACCAGCATCTAAAGGGAACTTTTCATCAGAGATACGATTCAATGCCCTATAAAAATGTTTCGACGACCAAAACTTAAATCTATTTTCTCCTTTCCTTGATTGACGAACACAATAAACTACATTAGCGTTTTCTTCTTGTTGTTTAGCCAATATATCAGGTATTAACTCTGGTGGGTCTTGCAAATCAGCGTCCATTATAATTGCAAAATCACTATTGCAATGATGAATACCTGCGGCAACGGCAGCTTGATGTCCAAAGTTTCGCGAAAAGTTTATCACCTTAACTTGTTTATCGTTATGAGCTATACCCGCTAAAAGCAAGCTGGTATTGTCTATACTACCATCATTTACAAATAAAATCTCCGACTCCATATCCAAAGAACTTAAAACTCTTTTGACAGAATTATAACATTCTACTATTATAATCTCTTCGTTATAACATGGGATTATGACACTAAGAGTTTTCATCTGAAAGTATAATATTTATTACACAAGAAGTTCAGAATAGTATAAAATACCATTCCTATTAACTGACAAATATAAGCTGACGTTATTGTATGTGTAGCTCCAAGTAAGTCAAAACTAACGTTCGGAATACCTGCATATTTATTGAGCAACATTACTAAGAATAGCTGAGGAATATAGCAGATAAGGAAAACTCCTATGAATTTAACAAAATCTGCAGTCCAATTCTTTTGACTATTAAACGTCCAAGATCTATTAAGCACAAAGCTACTTATCAATCCTAAAACATAACCTATAATATTAGACACAGACACTGCTACCGACGAAGCTTCTTCTTCTCCTTTTACATTAAATACGAAATGAAGCATCAACCAAATAGCAACAGCAGTTATCAAAGTATTAATCACTCCTACTATTCCGTACTTAATAAATTGTGTAATAAATTTACTCTTCATATTATTTATGTCTTTTTTCAAACTTCCAATTATAGTTACGCTGAGTTTTTGTTTTACCATAATAATAGAAATATGCATCAACAAAAGGTTGAACCATATCGAATATTGGCAATAAGAAACAAAACATCTTATAATTAAAAAGTTTACTTACTTTATTTATTATGTATAATTGAGATGCAAGTCGCAAAAAGAAGAACAATACCGCACCGCCTAAGAACAACCAATATGAGTTAACAGATAAATAAACAACCAAAGCAAGAAATACAACATTAAACAAAACTCTGCTTAACTTTTCTATTCTACCTAACCTAAGAGGAAATCTTTTAGTATAAAATCGTTCTGTTATTGTTCGGTGTACCTTAAACTCTTCCCAATCATAAACGTTTTTCATACTAAACGAAACCATACTTTCACCCGATAGCTCCACGCTTACATTAGTTTTATTGGATATATGATTAATCAACAAATCGTCTTCTCCTAAATCTAAAAAATTTGAATGAGCAAAGCCTTTCTTCTCTTCAAAATATGATTTACTATACCCCATATTACGACCGTTGGCCGTAAAAGGATTATCTTTTAATGCAAAAGCTATCATTTGAAGATTTGTCCAAAAATAATCGAAAGCAATATAGGAAGAGGGTGCTTTATCTAAGATAGACAAACCTAACACAATTTGTTTCTTATTAGAGAAGTTTGAAACCATTAACTTTATCCAATCAGCAGTGAGCGGACAAGCACTTGGTTCTATAAAGAGTAGCTTATCATACTTCGCCGCCTTTATACCTACTGTAAGAGCTAACTTCTTTCTACTTAAATTTTTACTACCCGAAGGTATGTAAGTGTGATATAAGTGCTCATATTTAGCAGCAAATCTTTTAAGCACATCATCTGTGTCGTCTATTGAATCATCATCTACAAAGATAACTTCGTAGTTTGTATAATTTTGTTCTAAGAGAACAGGCAGAAGAGTTTGTAAATTTTGTGCTTCATTCGTTCCTGTTATAATCACAGAAACAGGAGACAAATCAGAGTTGGCGATTATTTCTTTCTGACATTTACTATACTTATAAGGAGCATATAGATATATCCAATAATATATCATTTGAAATATAAGACAAACAAGTAATATCGAAAGTAATACTATGGCCGCAATACTAAAACCCATCATTTAAATTAAGTCAGAGTAATACGCTTTAGGTAGTTTTCTGCAATTATACTGAGAAGCCATTATCTCGCCATAAGCTCCAGCTGAACGTAAAGCGATAAAATCTCCTCTATGTACTTTGTTTAAGTCGATTTGCTTACCAAAACAATCTGAAGATTCGCATATAGGACCAACTACATCATAAGTTTCATTAGGTTCTTCAGACGATATGTTTTCCATTTTATGAAAAGCTTCATAAAACGCGGGGCGAATCAATTCTGTAAAACCAGCATCAAGAATAGCAAACTTCTTAACACTGCCTTCTTTAACGTACAAAACTTTAGATATAAGAGTTCCGCATTGTGCTACTACAGAACGACCTGGTTCGAAATGCACTTTCTGATTTGGTTGTGGCTTGAAATGTTTATTGAAAACTTGAAAATATTCTTTGAATTCCGGAATAGGATTTCGGTTAGGGTGATCGTAATCTATTCCTAAACCTCCCCCGAAATTAATATTTTCCACAAACACATTACGTTGTGCTAACTGTTGTTGCAAATCTGTAACTCTCGAACATAGTGTTTGGAAAGAATGCAAGTCTGTTATTTGAGAACCTATATGAAAATGCAAACCTATTAATTCAACAAACGCCAGAGTCTCTAACTTATCCAACACCGCATCTACTTGATCTAAGTTAATCCCAAATTTATTTTCTTTCATTCCTGTAGTAATATGGTGGTGTGTATTAGCATTTACTTCAGGATTTATACGAAGGGCAACTCGGGCTTTCTTTCCCTTAGCCTCTGATAGTTCGTTAATAATTTCTAACTCGGCTATCGACTCTACGTTAAAACAAAAAATATCTTTATCTAAACCTAAGTTAATTTCCCAATCAGCCTTTCCCACTCCAGCAAAAACAATTTTGTCGGCTGGGAAACCAGCTTCTAATGCTGCTTTTATTTCACCGCCACTAACACAATCTGCCCCCAAGCCATTCTCTCTTATTATAGAAAGAATACGAGGATTAGCATTAGCCTTTACTGCATAGTGTATATGATAGTCGTACTTATCAGCCTCTGTTGTTATTAAGTTTAGAGTCTGTCTTAATAAATCAGTATCGTAATAGTAAAAAGGAGTTTGTATTTTTTCAAATTTATCTATTGGGAAAATGCCTTTCATTGTTCACAAATTATTTATTAGTTGAATAAATTATCACTTAAAGCGTTTAACGCTCTTTTCTTATCTTCAGTTTTTATAAGGAATGATATATTGTAATTGCTACCTCCATAAGAAATCATACGAACGGGTATTTCTTTCAATGCATTTACTGTTTTTGATTCAAAGCCTAAATTATCCCACTCCATATCACCAACAACACAAACAATAGTTAAATCTTTATCGACTGTAACTGTTCCGTATTTCTTTAGATCATTAATAATATCCGAAAGATACTTCTCTTGGTCAATAGTAACAGATACTCCAACCTCTGAAGTAACTATCATATCTATAGGAGTTTGATAGTTTTCAAATATTTCAAATACTTTTCTTAAAAAGCCGTGAGCAAGAAGCATTCTACCTGATTTTATTTTTATTGCAGTAATACCATCTTTTGCAGCAACAGCCTTAATCTTTCCTTTCTCTTGTTTATTAGAGATTAAAGTGCCAAGTGCCTCCGGCTGCATAGTATTCAACAATCTTACGGGGATATTATTAAGTTTTGCCGGCAAGATACAAGTTGGGTGAAGTATTTTAGCTCCAAAGTAAGCCAACTCTGCCGCCTCTTCAAACAATAAGTGTCTTACAGGCGAAGTGTTTTCTACATATCTCGGATCATTATTCTGCATACCATCAATATCTGTCCATATTTGAATCTCTTCAGCTTGAACTGCGGCCCCTATTAAAGAAACACTTAAATCGCTACCTCCTCTTTTTAGGTTATCTATTTCTCCATAAGCATTTCTACAAATATACCCCTGAGTAACATAAAAGTCAACATCAGGATTGGCATCTAATTGCTTTTGAAGTTTCTCTTTTATATATACTGGGTCTGGTTCTGAGTTTTTATTAGTTCTCATAAAATCAAGAGCATCAAGAAGGGCAACATTCATTCCCTGTTCTTTCATTAATAGATACATCAATGTAGACGCCATTAACTCTCCTTGCGCCAAAAGAACTTTTTCTTCAAATAGAGTAAACAAGTCTTTAGTGAAAGAACGAATTTCTTTAAAGTGAGTACTTATTAAGTTTTCTGCATCTTGTTTATATAAATCGACAGTAAAAAGCGATTCAACCAGTTGATTATATTTATTTTCTAATTGATTAATAATTTCATTAGCTGCATCAACATTCTTTTTATAAAGATAGTCGGCAATTTCAGTTAAAGTGTTAGTTGTTTGAGACAGAGCTGAAAAAACAACAATCTTTCTCTCTCCATCATTTATTAAATTAATAACTTTCTTCATTTTAGGAGTTGAATCAATAGATACTCCCCCAAATTTTAGTACTTTCATTTTCTGTAATAATTAAAAATTATAATTGAATGTTATTATCAAAAACTATTATCACAATCGGACAGACACCTTTCGTGACATTGCTTTATTTTAGCTGGGAAATTAGTTACTAATTGATAGTTATGAGTAGTCATTATTACTGCCGTTCCCTGTTCGCTTATATCGTGAAGTAATTGAACTATTTTATTGCCAGAGTCGGCATCTAAATTACCCGTAGGCTCATCTGCTAATATTATTTCTGGTGAATTTAACAAGGCTCTTGCTATTACAATACGCTGCTGTTCTCCCCCAGAGAGTTCATAAGGCATTTTATAACCTTTTTTAGTCATACCTACCTGTTCTAAAACGGCAATTATACGCTCCTGTATATCATTTTTATCTTTCCAGCCAGTAGCTTTAAGTACAAACTCAAGGTTTTTATACACAGAGCGATCGGTAAGCAATTGAAAGTCTTGAAAAACAATTCCTATTTTTCGTCTAAGCATAGGAATGTCTTTAGTTTTTATTTTTTTAAGATTATAATTGAATATAAAAGCATCACCTTTAGCGATAGGCATTTCAGCATAAAGAGTCTTAAGTAGCGTACTTTTACCAGAACCAACTTTACCTATTATATAGAGAAATTCACCTTTCTTTAACTGGAAGGTTACATTATTAAGAATAGCATTCTCTCCTCTATTAAGGTCTACATTTTTATAATCAATTAAAACCTCTTCCACCTTAGTATTATTTATGTCTTTTCTTTAATTCTCTTGCTAAATCTTCAATTCTATAACCTTTATAGGTTAACAAAACTATTAAATGATATAGCAAATCCGAACCTTCATAAATAAGACGTTCGTCATCTCCGTTCATAGCTTCTATTACTGTTTCAACAGCTTCTTCACCTACTTTTTGAGACATACGAGCTATACCTTTATTAAATAAAGAAGTTGTGTACGAACCCTCAGGCATTTCTTGCCTACGGCGAACAATAAAATCTTGCAAATATTTCAGAAACATTACATCTTCCTCGTTCTTTTCGTTGAAACAGGTATCGCTTCCGGTATGACAAACTGGGCCTACCGGATTTACCTTTATTAGCAATGTATCATTATCGCAATCGTTAACAATAGACACAACATCAAGAAAGTTACCGCTTTCCTCTCCTTTAGTCCATAATCTATTTTTTGTTCTACTATAAAATGTCACTTTAGAAGTTTCTTGAGTTTTCATCAGTGCTTCTTCATTCATAAAACCAAGCATAAGCACTTTATTTGTTTTATCGTCCTGTATAATTGCAGGAATCAGTCCTCCCATTTTATCAAAATCCAACTTCATCTCTTTATTTTTATTAATATCCATTATCGTACAACAATATTTTCTTTTTTCAAGTAGTTTTTCAAGTCTGTAATATCTATTTCTCCAAAGTGGAATACGCTTGCAGCTAAAGCTGCATCTGCTTTACCTAAAGTAAAAGCATCTTTGAAGTGTTCTTTAGTGCCCGCTCCACCAGAAGCTATAATAGGAATGTTAAGCGTATCAGACAAATGCGCCAAAGCTTCATTAGGATAACCTGTTTTCACTCCATCGTGAGCCATAGAAGTAAACAAGATTTCTCCCGCACCTCTACTTTCAGCTTCTTTTGCCCAAGTAAATAAATCTTTTTCCGTTGGTATACGTCCTCCGTTAAGATAACAAATCCACTCTTCATTAACAATATCAGCATCTATTGCAACAACACATACCTGAGAGCCAAAATTAGTCGCAATTTCTTCTATTAATTTAGGATTTCTTATAGCGGCCGAATTTATAGAAACCTTATCAGCTCCTGCATTAAGCAACCTATCAACATCTTTAAGTTCATTAATGCCCCCTCCTACTGTAAACGGTATATTTAAGTTTGCCGCTACATTTTTCACTAAGTCAAGAAATGTTTTTCTGCCTTCGTGAGATGCTGTAATATCAAGATAAACCAACTCGTCTGCACCAGCCTCGCTATATCTCTTACCCAACTCTACAGGATCACCCGCATCTCTAAAGTTAACGAAGTTAATACCTTTAACGGTAGTTCCATCTTTAACATCTAAACAAGGGATTATTCTTTTTGCCAACATATAATCAATCGTTATTTTCCATAAATCTTAACAAGTCTTTAACTTGTATTCTTCCTTCGTAAATAGCCTTACCTAAAATAACTGCAGGAATATGCGCTTCCTCCAACTGCTCTATATCTCTAATATCAGACACTCCGCCACTTGCTATTAGATACATATAAGGATCATTACTCATTATCTCTCTATACAATTCTACATTCGGACCTTGAAGCATTCCATCTTTAGATATATCAGTACAAATAACTTTAGTTATTCCTTGTTTGCGCCAATGTTCGACAAAGGGAATAACCTCTTCATCTGTACTTTCCGTCCAGCCTGTTACCGCTATCTTTCTATCTTTACAATCGGCTCCTAATATAATACGTTCGCTACCATATTTATCTATCCAACCCTTAAATACCTCAGGGTTTTTAATAGCAATACTTCCTCCTGTTATCATCTGTGCGCCGCTCTCAAAAGCAATATCCAAATCAACTTCCGACTTTAACCCTCCCCCAAAATCAACAATTAAAGAAGTTCGCGAAGTTATTTGTTCTAACACTTTATAATTTATAATGCGGTGCGACTTTGCTCCATCTAAATCTACTATATGAATTCTTCTCACGCCGTGGTCTTCAAACATTTTAGCCACTTCGAGAGGATTTTCGTTATAGATTTTCTTTTGGTTATAGTCGCCTTGTGATAATCTGACAGCCTTACCCTCTATTATATCTATAGCAGGAATTATTTCTATCATTTTAAGACTGTAATTGTTAGTGGA
Source organism: Dysgonomonadaceae bacterium PH5-43 (assembly GCA_029916745.1). Classification (NCBI taxonomy): domain Bacteria; kingdom Pseudomonadati; phylum Bacteroidota; class Bacteroidia; order Bacteroidales; family Dysgonomonadaceae; species Dysgonomonadaceae bacterium PH5-43. Next base: position 23,210 of record JARXWK010000004.1, read on the forward strand.
TACTTCCAATATTCTCCGTTCATTGCCTTTATGGCTGCAAGTATTATGAACACAATATCCAACACTGCTAAAACAGCTAAGATAGCACCTCCTATTAATATTATCATTAAAACGACAGCGATAGCTCCATAAATAAGCCAACTTATCATAAAGTTAAGAATATTCTTTCCGTGCAAATCTACGTTAGCATTGTTGTCTTTATTCATCAACCACAATACCACAGGAGCAATAAAACCTAACAAAGGTATTAAAAAACCAGCAAATTGCGATAAGTGCATTAGCATCAAATAAGTATTTTCTTCCAATCCGAACAAAGGCTTGGTCGTTGCACTGTTTGCGGAGTTAAACACTTTTTCTTTTTCTCTTTGGTACTCTTCTTCAGTAATTGCACCTTGTTTTCTCAATTCATCTAAATCTTTCAAATCATTGTAGCTCATAATTCCTAAAGTTTAAGAAAGTTATTTAATATAGCAGTTCCCACATCACCACTTTTTTCAGGGTGATACTGAGTTGCATAAAAATTATTTTTTTGTAAAGAAGCACTAAATGGATTAATATATGAAGTTTCGGCAATAGTATTTTCCGTTAGCGGAACATAATAACTATGCACAAAATACACGAACTCATTATCTTCAACACCTTGATACAAATCAGACTTTAGAGCAGTAAGATTATTCCACCCCATGTGAGGTATTTTGTCTCCGTGTTTTTGTGCTTTAAACTTCAATACAGGAACATCAAATATTCCAAGACAATCAACGTTTCCTTCTTCCGAACTTTTACACATAAGTTGCATACCTAAGCATATTCCTAACACGGGTTGCTTTAAGTCGATAATCAACTTATCCATATTCTTATTGCGCAAATAGTCCATTGTTGTTTTAGCGTGTCCCACACCTGGGAATATTACCTTATCGGCAGAAACAATATCTTCTCTTTTATCGGTTATTATAGGCTCTATACCCAAGCGTTTAAGAGCATAAACTACCGAATATATATTTCCTGCATTATAATCTATTACAGCAACTTTCATTTTTATTTAGCGAAAGCAACAGCTCTCGTTTCTCTGATAACAGTAATCTTAACTTGTCCAGGATAAGTCATTTCATCTTGAATTTTCTTAGCTATTTCATTCGACAAGCTTTCAGTTTCAATGTCGGTGATTTTTTCTGCACCTACTATTACTCTCAACTCTCTACCAGCCTGAATAGCATAAGTTTTTACTACTCCAGGATAAGAAAGAGCCAATTGTTCCAAATCGTTAAGACGTTTAATATAAGCCTCTACAATTTCGCGGCGAGCTCCAGGTCTTGCTCCTGAAATAGCATCACACACTTGAACTATTGGAGCCAACAAACTTGTCATTTCCGACTCATCGTGGTGAGCAGCTATCGCATTTACAACATCTGGTTTTTCTTTATATTTTTCAGCAAGCTTAGCACCCAATAAAGCGTGTGGCAATTCTGGCTCATCATCAGGCACCTTACCAATATCGTGTAGAAGCCCAGCTCTTTTAGCCTTTTTAGGATTTAATCCAAGTTCAGATGCCATTACTGCACACAAGTTCGCTGTTTCTCGCGAGTGTTGAAGTAAGTTTTGCCCGTAAGAGGAACGATATTTCATACGACCAATCATACGAATAAGTTCGGGGTGCAAGCCATGTACTCCCAAATCGATAGTTGTGCGCTTACCCGTTTCTATAATTTCTTCCTCTACTTGTTTGCGAACTTTATTTACAACTTCTTCAATTCTTGCAGGGTGAATACGTCCGTCTTGTACTAATTGATGCAATGCCAATCGAGCCACTTCTCTTCTTACTGGGTCAAATCCCGAAAGTATAATAGCCTCAGGAGTATCATCAACAATAATTTCTATTCCTGTTGCAGCTTCCAAAGCACGAATATTACGTCCTTCCCTACCAATAATTCTACCTTTTATTTCATCAGAATCAATATGGAATACTGTTATTGCATTCTCGATAGCTGTTTCAGTAGCCACTCTCTGAATACTCTGAACAACTATTTTCTTAGCCTCTTTGTTAGCTGTCATTTTCGCCTCTTCCATCATTTCATTGATATAAGCGGCAGCAGCGGTCTGAGCCTCATCTTTCAGAGTCTGAGCCAAACGTTCCTTAGCTTCTTCCGCCGACAATCCTGATATAGTTTCCAACCTTTCTATCTCTTCCTTGTGAATTTTCTCCAAGTCTTGTTTTTTCTTTTCAACAATCCCCAACTGAGCTTCTAGGTTTTCTTTAACCACATCTAATTCCGTTTTCTTTTTGTTTAGTTCGTCTTGTTTTTGATTAACAAGCATTTCTCTATGTTTCAACTTAGATTCTTGCGATTGTAATCTAGACTCTTGCGATTGCAACTTAGAATTTCGAGAATTAACCTGTTTCTCCAATTCAGCTTTCATTGAGATAAATTTCTCTTTTACTTCTAAAAGCTTATCTTTTTTAATAGATTCCGCTTCTCTTTCCGCATCTTCTATTATTTTCTTACCCTTAGCATTAGTTATGGAATTACTCACAACCCACGCTATACCACCTCCTACTACGAGAGAGGCTATTGCCGTTATTATTGTTGTTATTGTCATATAATTAAATTATTTAATATTATTACACCTAAATTTATAAATAAAAAAGCACCAAAAGCATCTTTAAGCAAACTTAAAAAAGCAATTAGTGCAACAAAATAAAAACACAATCTTTTATTTCTTAAAAGAATTGAGGTATTCTTCTAATTCCCCATTTAACATTTCTAATCTATTAAACAAAGGAGATATATCTTCTTTTCGTTCTTTTTTCAATACCTCTAAAGAGAATTGAAAACCTGCCAACACCAAAGAATCTTTCAACGTAAACTCCTCATTTGCGTAATGAGTACTATATTTCAATATTCTCTCGTTAAAACTGGCAGCCGCCTTTCTTAACACCTCCTCTTCTGAACGCCTACAGACATAAGGAAAGTATTTGTCGGCAAGTTTTAATTGTATTTTAAATTTCTCGTCCATACATCTCTTACTAATTATTAATCATTTAATAAAGCGATGCATTTATCGACTTCTTTCACTAATTTAGATATTCTGCTTTTAGCTCCCTTAAAATCGTCTTGTTTAACCGATATTATTCTTGCCGTTTTCAGATTATCATACTTTACTTTCAAAGTTCTATTTTCTTCATTCACCATTTCATATCTTTGACTCAAAGCCTCGAATTGAAACTTCAATTCTTCATTCTCTTTCTTCAGGTCATCACATAAAAACATTAATTGACGAACCCGAGCTTCAAAGATTGACAACATTCTGCTTTGATCTTCTGTCATATAAAGGCGAATTACTGCACAAAAGTAAAAATAAGTTGCGAGGTCTCAAAGCAAATAAGCAATAATTATTTCGTTTAAACAACGAAAGGTCGCCAAAATCACTTCGCCGACCTTCCTTTTTGAATTACTAACCCTTAACTATAACTAATGAAATAACACTCTTTGACTATAAAACATCTTGTTTGCAAAAAAGTTTTACAAATTGCAATATTTTTTTGAACTAAGAACTAAGAGTGAAGAACTAAGAGTTAGCGCAAAGCGACAATATAAAAAGCTACAAGCCTTACTCTGTTCGTCAACAACGCATTGCCCTAACTTTTATCTTTTTTAGAACATATACCATACTTAAGACAGACAACACCACTAATCCCGAACCAACAGGCACCGACCCTTCTTTTGAATCATTAGAACCTAAGGCTGTGTTTGAAGCATAGTTGCAGCTCGAACACAAACCTCCGAAACTTGCAACACCACACATCGGACAAGAAAGTGCTCCATTCCCTCTTTCGGTGAAACTTGAGGTAACTTTATCAATCCTTGATTCAAATATATTATTAGGATAAGATTTATATGTATTTTTTGTTTCACTAAACCCTTCTGATGTATTTACAAACAACATCAGAAACACGATAAATATCATTCTTTTCATAGCTTTTATTTTATTATAGTTTTATATGTCTTGATTGCATTTTCTGTTGTAACCAGCAATACACAAATTGTATTTTGTTCTAAATTATGCTCTAACTCTACTTCGTTCTCATTTATATTGTTTACACTACTCAAACATCTGCCGTCGACAGAAAATAGTTCTATTTTATTTATAGCTCCCAAGTTTATCGATTTAAGTCTAATCTTTCCTTGTTCCACAAACAGCAATACCTCTCCACTGTTTTGCGACTGTAGGTTTGTTAAATCTCTTATTATATAAAATCTATTTCTTAATTCTCCCTCTGTATTAAAGAACGAATATTCAATCTTATCATTTTCAACAAAAGGTATCTTAACATCGTTTTCTGCATCATAAAAAGAATATTTATTTTTATCTTTAAGTATATCCAAATTATCTATCGTTAAAACATTAGAAGCTCCTTTATCTGATATTACCCCGATTTCTATAGGTTCTGCAATCTCTTCGTTATAATTCACATCAAAAAACACATCTTTAGATACCGTAAACACATAACTATTTTTAACCGAATAGTTATTAAACATTATCTTTGAGCTACGTAAAGATGTTGTTTCTAATTCATTATCCATAGCCAATAATGCTTCCGATAGAGTATTATTCTCATTTTCCAATTTGATAGACAGAAGATTAAACATATCGTTTTCGTTCTTATCCAAATACTGGTCAGACAACTTACTCATACTTTTATCTATTACCAACGGTTGATTAGAGTGGCTATCTTTGATTGTTACTATAAAAGATTGCATCTGTTTTATTGATTGCAAACCAAAAGATAAGTCAGTTGATGTAAATCCTTCTATCACCCCATCATTATCTTCATCTATCCCAAGCACAGTTATATACTCATTACTATTGTTCATAATTTTAAACCGTGGATAAATAATTTCTTTATTACGAAGATAAAAAGCATTGAAGTCTAATCCGCTCATAAAAGGATTACCTACCACAAAAAGCATTTCTTCACTATCTTCGGGAACGCTTATTTCAATCAAGTCTTCCCCTTCGGGAACTAAACACTCTCCGTCGACTATTGTCTCATAAACAAAACGATGAGAAAACATTTTTCCATTATCGGGGATATACTCTGTTTTACCTAATGGTGTTTTTGTCATATCATCATAAAGTTCAAACGATGTATTATCATTTGGAAATCTATACACAACTTCGTCTTTGAAAGTTTTAGACGATTCATCGGCTCCCACATCTGTTATATTTGTATAGAACAATCGCCCTACACGCAAATTAAAACCCTGAGCTGGATTTAACTCCACAACAGTATTACTAAACGATTTACTCCAACCCAAATTATAATAACCGATATGCGAACTCTCTATATTATACTTTTGAAGTTCGGTTAAAGGATTTAGTTTGTCGAAAAGAAAATCGCCCGAATACATATTTTTAAGAGGAGGACTAATGTTATACCATTTCATCGTTTCTACTTTCTTCTCTATCTCCACATTATTGTAGTTTAAGTAAAAAGAATTTGCCAACTCCGCTCCGTTTTCAAACTTTATAGAAGAGCACGAGTTTGGCACATAATTATAATCATACTCGACCAAAGGGCTCTTACCCTGCTCTACACCTAAAGCATCTAATATAGGATATGACATTTGATTTTCTGTCAACACAACATCTGTTACTTTTAATGGAACAAAGGCTTTACCTCCATTCTTATCTTTCCAATTATCATCATTATTCCACGAATACAAAGAAATACCATTACTCGGGTTCCAATACACAACGTCTGGAACCACTTTAACATTCACTTTTCTAATCTTTTGTTCTTCTTCGCAATCTACAACTATAATCAACGAATACTCATTGCCTGAGGTTAGAATTTCGGTATCAGACACTTCAATACCTTTATCTGTTAAATTTACATCTGATAATAATATAGCATCTACACCTTCTCCGTTTACTGCACTTACAGATACTTCGACATTAAGATCTAAAGTTTCTTTATGGAAATAACAAGGAATAAACAAACCGCTGCTTAAGGTTTGCTCTGGCACTCTTACCGTATAAACAAATGCAGGATTATCATTAGGATAATCTACTAACAGATTGCCTTCTTCATCATACTCTCCGAGTTCAAACAGTTGGTATTCTCGAGGAATATCATTTACCTTTTCTATATCGAAGCCATCAAAATCGAAATAAGTTTCTTCTTCGGTTTGTGTAGAATGAATTTCTATAGATGGTTTATCATTAAAATCCTCCAACTCTATATAGAATTCCATCTTTGTCCATTCGTCAACAACATCAACATAAAGTTTTTTCTTAATATATTTATCAGAACTTTCAGAATCTATGAACTTCATATAGGCAGGAGATTCCCCCAATAGCGAAGAACGTATCTTTACAGTTACTTTATACTTGCTGATTTCTGCTTTCTTGTGATAAAAAACCGTTTTAACTGCATCGTCTTTAGTAAATCTTAGATAATATGGCGAATCCGAATCCCTATTATACATCAAAGATGCATTGGTAGTGTTTAATTTCTTATAATTAGTTGGAAAGTACACACTATTAATCTCCTCACTTTCTGTTGAAACCAGATAGTCGGGAGTAAGTATTGGCTTTCCACTATTTGAATTTGCTTTATAGTTACTTACTAAATCTAAATTATTATTGAACAAAAGATAATCTTTAGATGGCTGTATGTACAAAGAATTACCTCCAAGATTATTAATTGCTAAAATAGTGGTATTGGAGTTTCTTTGTAAGATGTAAATATTTGTTTCATTACGATTAATCAAATAAAATATGTTTTCTACTTCAAGAGTCGAATATATGTTTGCTTTATACAATCGCCATTTAGCTTTATCATCATAAGTGCACTCTCCTAACGACAGAGTACCTTTCCCTTTATGAATAAGATATTTACCTCCTCCATTTAACACGTAATACCAACCAGGATCGTCTTCTACAGGCATTAAATACCACTCAAAGTTGCTATATGTAGCATCGTCGTAACTACTCGGCAAAACTCCATCGCCTCTCATACTTGTATCTACATAAAAATAGCTCTTTCCACTGTTGACTTTATTCTCACCATTGGAATTACGGAACTGAAAATTATAAGGATTTTTCACTTGTTGCGAAGCAACCGTAACACTCACAAATAAAAAGGCTATGATTAGCCAATTCGTCTTTGTCTTTTTCATCTATGTTAAAATTTTGATTAATACTTGGTTTGTGTCGATGAATGACGGTGCAAAGCTAAAATAAGATTTTTAATCTCACAAAAATTAACTTGTTTTTTCTATAAAAGCATCTAAACTTTCTTCGTTTTTAGTACTTTTGGGCTTTATTTTTTAATTATGAATAGCAACACTCTAAATATAAGCATAGAAGATTTTGATTATCATTTACCAAACGAACGCATAGCTAAGTTCCCAGTAGAACCTCGAGATAGCAGCAAATTATTAGTTCGCAAAGACGATAATATAATCGAAACTTCTTTCAATAAAATATCAGAATACATTCCCGACAATTCTCTTTTAATCTTTAATAACACTAAGGTTATACAAGCTCGAATGTTATTCAAAAAAGATACGGGAGCGCAAATAGAAGTATTCTGTTTAGAACCTAAGTTTCCTGCCGACTATGCCCAAGCTTTTATTCAAAACGAGGCTTGCTCTTGGGTTTGTCTTATAGGCAATGCTAAGCGCTGGAAGAGTGGAAAACTGTATAAACAACTACCAAACAACACAACTCTATCAGTAGAGAAAATAGAAAGTTATGGCGAAAACCATCTTGTCCGCTTCGAATGGGATAATCCCAATTTAAGCTTTGCCGACATATTAGACTCTTTAGGTGAATTACCAATACCCCCTTATTTAAATAGAAAAACCGAAGATAAAGACAAAGACACATACCAAACTGTATACTCTAAGATAAAAGGTTCGGTAGCCGCACCTACTGCTGGCTTACACTTTACCGAATCGGTCTTCTCCGATTTAAGAAGTAAAAACATAGACTTAGAAGAACTTACACTGCACGTTGGAGCCGGAACATTTAAGCCTGTTAAGACTGATAGTATTGCCGACCACGAAATGCATACCGAATGTATTTCTGTAAGAAAAGAGACTATTAAAAAGTTGATAAACAACAAGGGAAAACTTATTGCAGTTGGCACTACCTCAGTACGAACATTAGAAAGCTTATATTATATAGGTGTATTGTTAGAAAATAACCCTAATGCAAAACCCACCGACTTAGTTGTTTCGCAATGGCTACCATACGATGCAAACAACAACACTTTAAGCACTCAAAAAGCGTTAGAAAACACCTTATTATATATGGAGTCTAATAATTTAGACACACTAACCTCTCACACCCAAATCCTGATAGCTCCGGGATATTCTTTTAAGATAGTTGAAGGTATTATTACCAACTTTCATCAACCCAAAAGCACTTTACTTTTACTTATATCTGCTTTTGTTAATGGAAACTGGATGAGTATCTACGACTATGCCTTTAATCACGACTTCAGATTTTTAAGCTACGGAGACAGTTCTTTACTTCTGTAACTAAGTTGACAAATAAAAATCGGACTGCCAAACGATATGGCAATCCGATTCTATATAGTTGAAACATATTAATCTAAGAAAATTCCTCTCCTTATTTATATTGTTTTTTTGAGCGTGCTAAAACATAAGCACCGTAAGTTAAACCCATACCTAAGATTAATGCCCAAGCCGTGTCACCAACAGGAACTTTAGGGTCTGCCCCCGGAGTTTCATTAGTAGTAATTACTCCTGCTCTTGCATCTGTCTGTTTATCTTGCCTTGTCCAAGATTGACTATTTTTATCAATTAAGCTTTCAAATCCCTGAGCGAACATAGGAGAAACAAACAACACACTCAATAACAAAACATATATTTTCTTTTTCATATTCTTAATTCTTTTATTAAACATCATCTCGAGCGAACCTTTCGTACAGAACAGCCTAATAAGTCCGCTCTAAATGATAATTGTTTGATTATTATTTATTTATTTATTCTCTTTACAGATTTCTCTTCACCAGATTTATATATTGTTTTTTCAATATACATAGCCTTGTCGTTTACTGATGGTTTATTAATTTCTAAACCTTGAAGATTGTAATAGCGAACTTCCTTAATATCACTACGTCCTTCAACAACATTGATAGAAGTTAAATCTTCATCACCATCGATAATAGACTTCAATCCAGTTTCACTTTCTGAAGTTACAACAACAAATGATTCAAAAGGAGCAAAAGTTACATTATCTCCAGTTGTAGCTCTTAGGAAACTGTTAGCTGTAGCATCGTACTTGTAGTAATAAACCTTAGTTGAAGAGCCCTCTTCCACTACATCACCTTGCTTTACTGTCATTGCAACTATTCTTGGGTTAGCAACCAATGCGTAAGATGTTGTAGCTGTAACCGCCGCTTCACTTGTAAAGAATACGTCTTCTGTTGATTTAAAAGTTATAGTTTCACCATCAAAAAACCCTGGATATTGAACAATGTAACCTTTATTTACAGCAAACGATCTGTCTTCTGTATAATCAAAAACATCGGTTGTTGCATTATAAGATTTAACCCAGAAGTCGCCCGAAGGAGTATCTTCACCTGGTTCATAAATCAATTCTGTTTCATCTCCAAACCCACCATTTTTATCACCTAAATAATGAGCTGTAGCTTCAAATGGGAATCCTGTAGGATACCAGATTGCTTTATCGACTGTTTTATCGACTGTTATATTCTTAGTAAGCTTAAGCATTGTATTATTAACCTCAACATCACTTCCCAATGTTAAACTTTCGATAGTTACCACAGGAATAGTTGGGTTTACATAACCCGAAGGAATAATAACATTATCAAAGCTTCTTGGAACTGTGTTATTATCCCAGTTAGAGGCTGTATTCCAGTCTGCATCAGCACCTTGCCATGTTAATGTTTCTGATTTTTCAAAAACAAGAGCAGGAACATAATCAACTTTATCTAAATCAAGAGCTCCTTCTATAGAATAGAAAAAGACATTACCCTTGAATTCATTTAATGAATGACCCGAGATTTGCAATTTTACATTACCTGTTTTATCTATAACATAATCAGTAACATCAATCATCAATTGAGTATTTTGACTTAAAGTTCTATCGAAAATAAAAGGTTTTGACACTATTTCTCCTTTAGGAGCCGTTGGCTGTTCGCCATTAACAGACCAAGTCATATCAACCAATGGCGTGTCTGTCGAAACTGTACGAACCTCAATTGCTGGATTTCCCGATTTGTCTTTTTGCCTAGACTTAAACGTCAATTTCAACAAAACTCTATCATAACCTTCAACTGCAATATTATCTGGTATTTCAAATTCTACATAACTGCGACGAGCATAAGAATCCGTTTCATATTGAACGAACAATATTGCTTCATCCGCAAATTTGTCATTAGGATTTCTCCCACTCACATAGGTATCTATAGTTGCAGGGATAATATTATCGGCAAGTATAAAAGCTTTAGCTGTAATCACCAAATCATTCCTAACTTCTGACATTGTAACAGAGAAAGAACCATCAGCATTCTCTACAGGACGTGCATAAACTCCATTAATAAATACAGCACCATAATTATAGCCATTGGCTAGATTATATGTGAATTTATAAGCGTGTAAATAATCAGCTGTTGTTTCTGTTGTAATTACATTAATACCATTGCCACTTTCAGGAAGAGTAACATCATAAGTAATTACACTATTCGTGAATGTAAGCGTTGTTGCACCTGTTATATTTGTAACAACAAAAGTATACTTACCTTCTTTAAGCGTTGCATCTCCAACAATTACACTTTCACCTGCCGTAACCTCAGGAATAGTATAACCTTCATCAAGAGTATATTCTACAGATAAAACATCACTTGCCGTAAACTTATTTCCTTCCAATTTTGGAGAAGTAATTGTAACACCATTCGCCTGTGCTAAAGAGAATGTAATTTCATTCTGAGGCTCTACAGCTTCTATAACAATATATGTTTTTTCTGTTATTGTTAAAGATAGAGTATAAACACCATTTTTTAAGTCTCCAAAACTTGAGGGTTCGTTATTAACAGTCACCACTGGAGTAGTTCCTTTATCTACTGTATAACTTATCGTAAACTTATCATCATAATATATTGATGCTGCATCAGCAGTAGATAATGCAACGCCTGTTTTCGCATCAACAGCCACATCGAAAGGAGTTCTTTCAAAAGCCCAAGCGAACTTGTTATCAAAATTATCGGAGCTGCTAGACCATTCAGCTAAAGCAGCAGGAACTTCATTAGTAATAATTGAGGCAGTCCCATATCTTGAATTCCTAAGAACTGCTTGATATGGATTTTCAGAATTATTTGTAGAGTATGTGTGTTTCAATACCCAGTTTGTACCAGAATCTCCTGTCGTTAATGCACTACCATTAAGTCCGAAAAATTTGCCCGTAGCCTTAGATACAATCTTAATTGTATAAGACTTCTTACTTGAATCATAACCTGCACTAACGAATCCAAATAGTTGGTTGTCTGAGTCAGCTTTAGCCTCAATAGAAAACACATTATTAGCATCTACGCTAAGATATTCAGCTCCATTTGTTATTGTTTTATCTAAAGATTTAATACGAAACCATTCATTAGGCGCGGTAGCTCCTTGGTCTGCGATATTAGGATAGAATTTGTCAAAAACAGCTTCTTCGGTAAAATGCCAAGCTCTTGGGTTTTTTGTTGTGCCATTGTCGATAATAGCACCTGGGGCACTAGCGTTATTAGATTCTATAACAAAGTCGGACCCTTGATTAAGCCCTCCTAAGTAATTTCCACCTTTTCTTTTTATAGTAACCCAAGTACTTGCTGTACCATCGGTGTGAGCTATGGTTTGTATAAACTGGAATTTATACGAATCGCCATTTGCATCTTTAGGCGCTTCTGTTACCGCAAAACAACGAGAGCTGTTGTGTGTAAGATATTTGCCTTCCTTATTGATAAGATAATAGAAATCGGTTTCGCCACTTTCTACAACCTTCCATTTTTGAGCTTTTCTTTCCTCAAGATTATTAAGGATAGACTGATAAGTTACAGCTGCTGTTGTAGTAGCAGGAGCTGTAATCATAGAACAATAGCGCCCATCATTATCATTAATAGCGCCCATGTTGTGCCCATTGCCGATATAATACCAATACTCACTCGTTTCGCTGACAGTTATTAAATCTCCAGCGATTTTCGTTTGCGCCTGCACTCCTAATGCGAGCAGCATTGCGCACAATAATAAATAAATGTTTTTCATAAAAATAACTTTTATAATTTAGTATAAAAAAAATAATTGTCTAACCTGTAATTGATATTGCATCAACAAGTAACAGGTGGCAAATATAATGATTTTTATTTAATTCACAAAATTTAGTTTAACAAATATAAATTCAACATGGTAAATTTAACTGTTCCCGCAGGCAACGCTTCGCGCCAGTTCTTAGTTCTTCACTCTTAGTTTTTAGTTCTAAAAATGCAAAGCTTCACTTAGGGTCGTCTCTCTACTAAGAGACCCCTCGTGTCTCTACTAAGAGAGGCGGTGTCTCTCTACTAAGAACGACGGGGTGGTTCTACTAAGAGAGATTAGGCGGTTCTATAAAGAGCGACATCGGGTATCTAATAAGAAGCACCTCGCCTATCTACTAAGAGCGACGAGGGGTATCTAATAAGAGCGGCAGGGGGTATCTAATAAGAGACAACTCGCCTATCTACTAACAACGATAAGGGATTTATAGCGAGATAGATAAGATGGCTAAATTTCACTTCCCATTAACAAACTTAACTTCTTTAAATAAATAACTTTTCTTTTCTCCATTGCGAGTTTCCAACACAAGATGCCCATCGTCTTCAACTGAAGAGATTTGCGCCTCAAAAACCTCGTCTTCGTCTTCGAAATAATGAAAACCTGTTTTACGATAAAGATATTTGTGATAGAAATGAGATATAAAGTAATAATTGCACAATCCTTCTTTCGCTCTATTATACCAACACATTATATTGCTCTGTAGCTTTTGGAGAAATTCGGTTACATCAACTTCCGTATCTATTAAATTAATAAGAGAAACAGGGTTTGGCGCAGAGCTCTTAAATTCTCTCTGATTAAGATTTACTCCTATACCTACAATAGATCGGGTTATACTAAAATCTTCGATATTGTTTTCTATCAGAACTCCGGCTATCTTTTTATTGTCTACATATATATCATTAGGCCATTTAATTAAAAATTCCTTTTGTGAATATTCCGAAAGGGTAGACACAATACCCACTGCTACTATTTTAGAAAGAAGAAAGAAATCGCTTAATGTAACAAAATCGGGATAAAACAGAATACTGCAAGTAAGGTTTTTCCCTGGCTCAGCCTCCCAACAACTACCAGCCTGTCCTCTACCCATTGTTTGCTGTTCGGCATAAACAACAGTACCATCTTGCAATTCGGTCTCCTCCCAAAGGTCTCTCAAATAATTATTGGTAGATTCTGTTGAGTCAATCTTTATAATATTCATCTTTGATTTTTTTAGGCAGTTTTTTAATCACTTCGTCGATGGAATGTCTAATCCACGATTTTACATCATCGTCTTTCATACCTCTATTTATATATATGGTGTTCCAATATTTTTTATTAAAATGAAAAGCCGGCACTACACAAGAATACTTCTCTCGTAGTTGTATCGCTTTTTCGGGGTCGCACTTAACTGAGATTTGCAACTCGGGATTATCTAAAGGTAATAGGGCAAACATTTTTCCTTCTACCTTAAACACAAGAGATACATCATCGAACGGAAAACAAGCTTCTACCCCTTTCAACGACGCACAATATTCGTGAACTTCTTCTATATTCATATAATTTATCTTCTATATGTATTTACTGGCGGATAAAAAGCATCTTCTATATGTTCTATCCTAAAATTGGGAGAATAACCCACAATACTGATAATATCAAAACGCACCGACAGGTCGACATCAAAACATTTAATGTAATAATCGGTAGCAGAAATAATTCTTCGTATTTTAGTATTATCTACAGCCACTTCGGGAGCAGACCAGTTATCTACAGATCGCGTTTTAACTTCTACAATAACTAATTCATCTCCGTACTCGGCAATTATATCTAACTCTAAATGACCTCTATGCCAATTAACATCGCGTATCTTATATCCTTTTTCTCTAAGATATTCGACCGCTGCATCTTCTCCTTTTTTCCCTAATTCGTTATGTTGAGCCACTACTAATCGTATTTTTCGGTAAAAATAAGCCCTTTTTCTTTCATATTCAACAAGAAGAACTTATTTTTGTGCTTATTAATGAAAAAGAAAAAAAAGAAACATACAATATCCCCAAAAAGCTCGCTCCGAGACAAACGTATGTCGTTTATGGTGTCGGACGATGAATATAATGCTATCAAAAATTATTTGAGCAAGTATAAGATAAATAATTGCTCAAATTGGATGAGAACAACTCTGCTTTCTCAGATAAGCAGCGTGTTGGTAGACCACGACTACCCTACTCTTTTTAGCGAACACGAAATGAGAAAATAAACATACATCGAAATGAAAATACAGAATTTACTTATTGCTATTTTATTTATTGCTACTATGACTATGTCTTGTAAAGCTGAAGAGCCTACTTACACTATCGAAACAACGATGGGAAATATTAAAATTAAATTGTACGAAGAAACTCCTTTACACAAGGCTAACTTCGAAAAGCTTGTGGAAGATAGCACCTATAATGGTGTTTTGTTTCATAGAATAATAAGTGGCTTTATGATTCAGACTGGTAATCCGGCTACAAAAAAAGATAACGAGGGGTATGTCGAAGACGAAAACACAAGAATACCTGCCGAGTTTGTAGAACAATACTACCACAAAAGAGGTGCTATTGCGGCTGCTCGTATGGGCGACTTTGTAAATCCCGAAAAGAAATCGTCTTCTACTCAATTTTATATTGTTCAAGGTATAAAATATACGAGAAACGATATGTCGGATATGGAAGCTCAAACAGGAAAGACTTGGACTAAAGAGCAGAAAGAAGTTTACAGAACCGAAGGTGGCGCTCCGTTCTTAGATGGCGACTACACAGTATTTGGTGAAGTTGTTGAAGGTATGGATATAGTAGACAATATTGCTGCTATGCGCACAGGTCCGGGCGATTACCCTCTGGCTGATATTCGTATAATATCTATCTCTAAAAATTAATGTCGGAAATATTTACTGACGAATATTTTATGAAACAGGCTCTCTTAGAAGCTCAAAATGCTTATAAGAGAGGCGAAGTGCCTATTGGTGCTGTTATTGTTTGCAATAATAGAATTATTGCTCGAGCACACAATCTTACTGAAACCCTAAACGACGTTACGGCGCATGCCGAAATGCAGGCTATAACTGCCGCTGCCTCTGTGTTGGGTGGTAAGTATCTTATCGACTGCACTCTGTATGTTACCATAGAACCTTGCCCTATGTGCGCTGGTGCTTTAGGCTGGTCGCAAATATCACGTATAGTTTATGGTGCAAAAGACGAAAAGCGAGGATATAACAAAATAGCGTCTTCTTCTCTCCACCCTAAAACGCAAGTTACATCTGGGGTTATGGAGTTAGAAGCTGCTGAATTAATGAAAAGATTTTTTAGCGAACGAAGATGAAAAAGATTCTAATTACAGGCGCAAGTGGCTTTATTGGTAGTTTTTTAACAGAAGAAGCCCTCAATAGAGATTGGAATACTTGGGCTGGTATTAGAAAAAGTAGCAGTAAAGAATATCTACAAAACGATAAAATAAATTTCATAGACCTCAACTATGGCAACAAAGAGGTATTAAAACAACAAATAACCGAACACTCAAACAAATTTGGCAAATGGGATTATATTATTCATAACGCCGGACTAACAAAGTGCTTGAACATCTCTGATTTTGATAAGGTTAATTATCTTTTTACAAAAAACTTTGTTGATGCTCTTATTGAGACAAATAACATTCCTGAAAAGTTCATCTTAATGAGCAGCTTAAGCGCGCATCACCCCGATGCTGTAACCGCTTATGGGCTAAGCAAACTAAAAGCTGAACAATATATAGAAAAGTTAAACAATTTCCCTTATATAACTTTACGCCCAACAGGTGTTTATGGTCCTCGAGAAAAGGATTACTACATAATGCTTAAAACTATTAAGTCGGGAATAGATGTTAATGCGGGAATGAAACCTCAAACCCTTACATTTATATATGTTAAAGACTTGGTTAAAGCGGCTTATCTTGCTTTAGAAAGTAAGATAACAAACAAAAGTTACGCCGTTGCAGATGGTAATCTTTACTCAGACAAAGAGTATACCCAAATATCTAAGATTGCTTTAGGAAAGAAATTCGTGATAAAACTGAGAGTGCCTCTATTTATTCTAAAAGCTGTATCGGTTATATCCGAAGACATATCAAAAATAACTAAGAAAGCTTCTACGCTTAACAGAGATAAGTATAAGATTATGAAGCAACGTGATTGGAGTTGCGACATATCTCCTTTGGTAAATGATCTGGGGTTTAATGCCGACTACGACTTACAACGAGGAATGAATGAATGCGTTAAGTGGTATAAGGAGAACGACTGGCTATAAACTGTAAGATAAGAAACTCTTCATCGGGGTTGAACCAACTAATTTCTTGATCACGCTTAAACCACGTCATCTGTTTTCGAGAATAAATTCTACTGTTTTGCTTTATTTTTTCAACTGCGAAGTCTAAACTCCAATTACCGTCAAAGTATTGAAACAGTTCTTTATAGCCAACGGTATTTAAGGAGTTAAGATGCTTATAAGGATAGAAAGCTTTTGCTTCTTCTAAAAGTCCGTCTTCCATCATCTGGTCGACACGTTTATTAATACGAGAATAAAGTTCTTCTCGATCGCGTTTCAATCCTATCTTTATAATATCAAAGGGACGTTGCTTTGCTGAATTAGTACGAAAAGAAGAATAAGGTTTACCAGTCATCAAACAGATTTCCAAAGCGTGAATAACTCTTTTATGGTTTTTAAGGTCTACTTGGTTATAGAATACTGGGTCTAATAGTTTAAGTTGTTGCTGTATGTGTTCTAAGCCGTTGTTTTCGTACTGTTCAAAAACCTCTTTACGCAGGGTTTCGTCTATTGTAGGGATTTCGTCAATACCCTTACAAACGGCATCAATGTACATCATCGAGCCTCCACTCATAATAATCGTATCGTGTTGTTGATGAAGTTTTGACAGCAACCCTATTACATCATCTTCAAAGTGACTTGCGCTATAGTATTGGTCAATAGGTAGCTCTCCTACAAAATAATGCTTTACCCTATTAAGTTCTTCAACCTTCGGGGCGGCAGTTCCTATTATAAGTCCTTCGTATATCTGTCTTGAGTCGGAAGATATAATCGGGGAGTTGTATCGTTCGGCTAATTTAAGACTTAACTCTGTTTTTCCAACTCCCGTAGGACCTAATAATACTATTAATGATTTCATTTTACATTTCGCCCACTCAAGCCAATAAACGCCAATAGTATTTAGTTTCTATTAATTAAAAACATCGTCGCTTAAATCGCTAAAGTCCTCGTCATTATAACCTCCCGAATCAAATTCGTCATCAAGAAAGTCTTCGTCGATATTATTAGCTATAGTATTTACTGGAGCCGAGAAGTCGACGTCTTCAAAAGCTGTTATTTGCACAGGAGGTTCGCCTACTGCTTTCACAATTTTAGGGCTTTCCAATTCTTCACCAGTAATTATTTCTCTAAGTTCCATAAAGAAACAACGTTCGGTAAGAGGTTCAAAAACATATACTAACCTTTGTTTTTCTTCGTCTATTAATTCGCTTAAGCGGCAAGATTCCATCACATAAACATCATCTTCCGAGCTTGAGCCCATATCTATTAAAGTGATTTCGGTTCTCTTAATCCAATCTTCATCACAAATAAAGAAAGAAGTGATCTGATCTTTGGTGTATTTCACCGAATTTAATACAGCTTCGTGAAGCTCAAAGAATGTTGCTTCCGAATCTATCTTTATATCTCTTCTGAAATCTTCCGATTCGTCTGAAACTAATATAAATCTATAAACCATAATTTTATCCTAAATATCCTCTTAAAATTCCTCTTTGTGAATTTGATATAAATTGTACAATTTCTCTTTTCTCATCTCCTTCTGGCACGTTGCTCTCAATATGTCGTACGGCAGCAGAGTTGTTCATTCCTGACTGATAAATCAATCTGTATATTTCTTGTATACTGGCAATTTGTTCGTTATTAAATCCACGTCTTCTTAGACCGATTATATTAACACCAGAATAGCTAATAGGTTCACGACCTGCCATAATATAAGGAGGCACATCTTTACCCAACTTCGAACCACCCTGAACCATAACATGCTTTCCTACTTTCGTGAATTGATGAACAAGAGTTCCTCCACTAAGTATAGCATAATCATCAACTTCTACTTCGCCTGCCAGCTGTGTTGCATTCCCTATTATTATGTTATCTTTTAATATACAGTCGTGTGCAACGTGAGAGTAAGCCATTAACAGACAATTACTCCCAACTACAGTTTTACCCTTTGCTATGGTTCCTCTATTTACAGTTACACATTCGCGAACGGTTGTATTATCGCCTATCTCGCAAGTAGTTTCTTCTCCAAAAAACTTTAGATCTTGCGGAACACCTGAAATAACTGCACCTGGGAATATTTTACAATTCTTTCCTATACGAGCTCCTTCTAATATTACTGCATTAGGAAAGATATAGGTATTATCGCCAATAACAACATTTTTATCTATCGTTACAAAAGGACTGATAGTTACATTTTCTCCTATAATTGCATCGGGGTGTACCGATGAAAGTGCGCTTATTTTGCCTTGAGGATGTGTTACCATAATTATTAGTATTGATAATTATTAATATCGATGTTTATTTGTTTTTTATAATTTGTGCCATAAACTCAGCTTCACAAACCAATTTCTCGCCAACAAAACAGTAGCCTTTCATATTTGCTATACCTCTTCTTATTTCAGAAATAAACTCTAATCGGAATATTAAAGTATCGCCTGGCACAACTTTCTGACGAAACTTTACAGCATCTATTTTCATAAAATAAGTAGAATAACGATGCGCTTCTTCAACCTGATTAAGGACTAATAATCCTCCCACTTGTGCCATTGACTCTATCAAAAGAACACCTGGCATTACTGGCTCTTCAGGGAAATGGCCTTGAAAGAATGGTTCGTTTACCGAAACATTTTTCACACCTACAATATGATTACTACCTACTTCTATTATTTTCTCTACCAATAAGAAAGGGTAACGATGAGGCAATAATTCCTTTATTCTATTAATATCCATTATAGGAGCCACATTAGGATCATACTCAGGAGCTTGCACTTCATTAAGCTTTATATCTTTTCTTATAAGACGAGCCAACTGATTATTGATTTTATGTCCTGGACAAGTAGCAATTACTCGACCTCTAATTGGTTTACCTATTAAAGCTAAATCTCCTACTATATCTAATAGTTTATGACGAGCAGGTTCGTTAGGATAAGCCAACGGAATATTCATTATGTAGCCCAATTTAGAAGCATCTTTATGATCAACTTTCATCTTGTCGGCAAGTTGGTCGAAACGGTCTTGACTTATTTGCCTTTCATAAATAACTATAGCATTGTTTAAGTCTCCGCCTTTAATAAGGTTATTTGCAAGTAGAGGTTCTATTTCGCGAACAAATACAAAAGTACGACTTGCTGCTATCTCTTCTTTAAAATCTTCTATTTTATCAAGTGTAGCATACTGACTATCCAATATTGCTGAATCGAAAGAGATTAAAGTATTTACTACAAACTGATCGTCTGGTAAAACAACTATAGAAGAACCTGTTTCTTCATCTTTTACCTCTATCTTATTTTTTATAATGTAAAAATCACGCTCTGTTTTTTGTTCTAATAAACCTACACGCTCTATCTCTTCCACATATTTCATCGCACTTCCGTCTATGATAGGAAATTCGGGAGCATCAACTTCTATTAAACAGTTATCTATTTGCATTGCATACAAAGCCGCCATTGCGTGCTCGACCGTACTAACCTGCACATCTCCTTTAGATAAAACAGTTCCTCTTTGAGTTTGAGCTACATTTTCAGCCAGAGCATCAATAACTGGTTGATCTGGCAAATCTATTCTTTTAACTTTATATCCGAAATTATCAGGAGCTGGATTAAATTTTATATTTATTTTCAACCCTGTATGTAAACCTTTTCCTTCTAAAGCAAAGCTTTCTTTTAGTGTATGTTGTTTATTATTAGTCATTGTTTTTTTGTATTTCTTTTTTTAACGAATCTAATTCTTTTTGCATTTGATTTATTTGTCTATATAAGTCTGGCAGCTTAGGAAATATGATGCTTGACTTAAAAAAGTCTCTCACATTTATAGCTGGACTTCCAATTATACTTCTTCCTGAATCTATATTAGATATAATTCCGGCTTGAGCACCGATGCTTACGCCATCTCCTATTTTGATATGCCCTCCTAATCCTACTTGACCGCCAACAATACAATCTTTACCTACTTTGGTAGAGCCTGATATTCCCACCTGAGCAGCCATAGCGGTATTTTCGCCAACTTCTACATTATGGGCTACTTGGACAAGATTATCCATCTTAACGCCTTTTTTTATAATTGTAGAATCCATAACCGCCCTATCGATTGTTGTATTCGCTCCTATCTCAACGTTGTCTTCAATAATAACATTACCAAGTTGTGGAATTTTCTTATATGTATCGCCTTCTTTAGCAAAACCAAATCCATCAGAACCTATTACCGCCCCTGAATGAATAATACAATCTTTACCTATGTTACAGTTGTCATAAACATTAACACCTGAATAAAGGATTGTATTGTCTCCTATAGAAACATTATCTCCAATATAAACATTAGGATATATTGCCACATTATTCCCTATCTTTACATTCTCTCCTATATAGGCAAACGCTCCTATATAAACCTCTTGCTCTGGAACATCTGCCGAAGAACTTATAAACGCCATAGAGTGAATACCTTGTTTTTTCGCTCTTGTTTGATCTACCAAATTCAGAAGTTGAGCTAATGCCGCATAAGCATTTGGAACTCTTATTAAAGTCAACGAGGTTGGAATTTCTTTTTCGAGAACAAAGTCATCGTTTACTAAAGCTATACTTGCTTTAGTTTCATATAGGTACGGCGAATATTTCGGATTCGCCAAAAAAGTAAGCGTCCCAGGCTTCCCCTCTTCTATTTTAGAGAAGTTATTAACCTTTACATCTGCCTCGCCCTCTACCTTTCCGTTTAGGACGTGAGCTATTTGTTGAGCACTAAACTCCATAGCCATTTCTTTTATTAATTAATAATATAACAAAAATACGTAATTTATTTTGAATCACGCAAGAAACAAAAGTAATACTTTTTAACTTTTTTCGAAAGCAACTGAATATTCAACATATCCGAAGCTTCCGCAATGTCTTTTGTAGTACCGTCTTTATATAAAATATCTATTGAATCATCAGCCTCATTGTACATATTAGTAGAAACTTCGTCTGAAGAAATAAAGTAGGAAGCTTCCTCTTCCGAGATATTAAATCTCAAAGAAAATTCTTTTTTCTTTTTCTCCAGATACTCTTTATCAAAAGGTTCTTGCTTGATTTCTATCTTAAACAAAGTTCTATCTAATAGATTTTTGCTTAAAACAGACAGTATTTTGTCGGAATGATTAGCCCAAGCCTTCAATGCCGACCAAATATCGCTATCATCTAATTCCGTAAAATATTTCAACGATTGCGAATTATTATAGAGAGAGTGTTTGTCTACTGAATTATAAAGAAAATATTTTAATGCTGGAGAAGCAAACAATTCTTTGCCTTCAAGAGCCATCAAGTGAGCTCTTTTAAGAATGTTCACAAGCATCTTTTCTGCTGCGACTGCTGTTTTGTGCAAATAAACTTGCCAATACATCAGACGGCGTGCCATCAAAAAGTTTTCGATTGAATATATCCCTTTTGCCTCAATAACTAACTTCCCATCTTTTAGATTCATCATTTTAATTATTCGAGCCGAACCTATATTACCTTCGTGTACTCCAGTAAAGAAACTATCGCGCCTTAAATAATCAAGACGGTCAACATCTAACTGTCCACTAACTAATTGATGAAGAAATTTTTTAGGATATTCATTTTTGAAGATAGAGATTGCCAGACTTAACTTTCCTCCCATCTCTTCATTCATTTTATTCATTAACAGTAAAGATATTTCTTCGTGAGTAATATTCTTCACTAAGGTATATTCCAAGACATGAGAAAAAGGCCCATGCCCTAAATCGTGCAATAATATACAGGCCAAAGCCCCTTGAGCTTCCTCGTTTGTAATTTCATTACCTTTTAAGCGTAACTGAGATATAGCCTCGCTCATAAGATACATCGCTCCTAACGAGTGAGCCATACGAGTATGTTGCGCTCCCGGATAAACAAGATGAGTAAGCCCTAATTGTCTTATACGAGTCAGACGCTGAAAATAAGGGTGTTGAATAAGAGCATATATGAACTCATCGTTTATGTTAATGAATCCAAATACTGGGTCGTTTATTATTTTTCGCTTGTTATCCATTTCAGATATTCCGACATTTCTTCCTGAACTTTCTTAGCCTCCTCAGAAGCGGCTTCCGCAAAACGCTCAGTACTATCAGCATAAATAATTTGACGAGAAGAATTTACCAGCAAACCACATTGTTTGTTCATTCCATATTTTGCTACTTCCTCTAAACTTCCACCTTGCGCCCCAACACCTGGAACTAAAAGGAAATGATTAGGTGCTGCTTTACGAATATCTTCAAACATCTTACCTTGCGTAGCTCCTACCACATACATCATTTGTTCGTCGTTTGTCCATTCTTGAGATTTTCTCAATACTCTTTCGAAAAGTCTTTCCCCATTAGCATCTTCCATTAATTGAAAATCTTGCGAACCTTTATTTGATGTTAGTGCCAACAAAATAACCCATTTATTTGGATATACAAGAAACGGCTTAACACTGTCCTCTCCCATATAAGGAGCTACAGTTACTGCATCAAAATCAGAGTAATCGAATATTGCACGAGCGTACATTTCCGAAGTATTTCCTATATCACCCCTTTTAGCATCAGCTATAATAAACTGATCTGGATAATTCGATTTAATATATTCAACTGTTTTTTCCAAGCTAATCTGTCCCTTAACTCCTAAGCTTTCATAAAAAGCAAGATTAGGCTTATAAGCCACACAATAAGCTTGAGTTGCATCAATAATAGCTTTATTAAATGAAAAGATTGGATCTTCTTCCGTCAAAAGGAACGAAGGTATTTTTTTTATATCTGTATCTAATCCTACACAGAGGAATGATTTTTTCCTTAAAATGTTATTGAATAATTCTTGTTTAGTCATATTATTGCATTAATAATTAGAGTTCGCTTTCTTTCAGTCGTTCTGCATTTTCTGCAACTATCAACTGATCAATCACCCCTTGTATATCTCCACTTACAAAAGCAGGCAGATTGTATATTGTATAATTAATTCTATGATCGGTAACTCGTCCTTGTGGATAATTATATGTTCTTATCTTAGCCGAACGATCACCCGTCGACACTAAAGTCTTTCTTTTTGAAGCTATTTCATCTATGTATTTCTGATGCTCCATATTGTATATGCGCGTACGAAGCTCTACCATTGCCTTCGCCTTATTTTTAAGCTGCGACCTTTCGTCCTGACTTTGCACCGTAACCCCTGTAGGTATATGCACTAATCGAATAGCCGAGTATGTTGTGTTTACCGACTGTCCTCCAGCTCCTGACGAGCAAAAGGTGTCAACTCTAATATCCGATTCTTTAATTTCCACATCAAACTCATCAGCTTCAGGCAATACAGCTACTGTTGCTGCCGAAGTATGAACTCTACCTTGTGTTTCTGTAACTGGTATTCTTTGCACTCGATGAACTCCTGATTCATACTTAAGTATTCCATAAACATTTTCTCCTGTTACTGAAAATATTATTTCTTTATAGCCGCCCAATGTCCCTTCGCTAAAACTTGTAACAGATACCTTCCAACCTTTTGATTCGCAATACTTAGAATACATTTTATACAAATCGCCAGCAAAAATAGCAGCCTCATCTCCTCCTGTTCCTCCTCTGATTTCAACAATCGCATTTTTACAATCCTCAGGATCGGCTGGCACTAAAAGCAACTTTATCTCCTCTTCAAGCTCTGGCAATTTCAGAGTACAATCTTCTAATTCTGCCTTAGCCATTTCTCTCAATTCTGAATCCGATTCTGTTTCCAAGATGTTTTTTGCCTCATCAATGCCATCTAACAACTGCTTGTATCTATCACGAGCACCAGATATTTTCTCCAAGTCTCGGTATTCCTTATTGAGTTTTACGAATCGTTTCATATCAGCGATAACCGCAGGATCGGTAATCAATTTACCTATTTCCTCGAAACGCACAACTAGCACATCTAATTTATCTAAGAGAGAGCTCTGACTCATTGAATTTGTTTTTATCGCTATTCTAAAAGGTTACAAAGTTAGATAAAATAATTTAAGAACACGAAAGCCAAGAAAGATTTCTCCTCTTGGCTTTCGTTTTATGATTTTAATTTCATATTAATCGATACCTTCTTCATCAAGATAAGCAGAAGGAACAAACTCCATATAATCTATCATATACTCCAATTTAGGATTATCCATCACAGATTTAACTCTAAACTGTAAGCATTGAGCTTTTTCTAATGTTTCTACTGATACGATTTTACGTAAAGACTGTCTGAAGTCTCTCATCTTTATATTATTATCATTGGGATTAATAATAGTTGAAGAGCCTTTCATATAACCTCTATTACGCATCATTTTATCATTTTCGACACCTCCATCACTTGTTTCGCTATCTTTAATCCAACCAATCTTAACATTATTTGCCAACATACGTAAATCTTGAGGAATACCACAAGGTTTACCATTTAGGAAAATCTGAGCAACACCTCTAACAGAGTTAGGCGTATAACTGAAACGTATTTCCCAACGACCAGGAGGTATAGGTGGTGTTGTTAAGGTAAAGTCGTAACGACCAGCAAATAAAAGTTCATCTCCATATAGATTATGAAAACCTCTACTACCTATATGTTGAAATTGAGTTTCTTCTGTATATTGTATCTTACTACGAGATGTAAAATAGTTTGCAGGAACAGCACAATAAGGGTATCCACTACCTTGATTTCCTCTAAACTTATTAGATACAAATTCATTAATCATACCTGTACAGTCCATTCTTAAACGTTTGTTCAAAACATTAGCTTCTACGCCTTCATAAGTTAATATATTATTAATTTCATGGAACATAACGTGTACAACACTACCTATATTTCTAGTGATGGTTACAAACGAAGCCTTTACTTCTTCATCGTTCTCATCAAGGTACATATTTTTATTAATAATATTTTTCTTCTGTACTTCTATCAAAGAATTTGGCATCATCATTTCAATATATTCTCTAATAGGTGTATTCGGAACAAAATGGTCTTCCCATTTAGGATTGATAAATTCGTTTACATCAACCATTCTTTCCATCATGTGGTAAGACACAAAACGATTTAGAGCATTATCACGATCTTTATAATCTTCTTTAATTCTTTTTGCCTCATCAGCATCCTCTGGAAGCGGAAAAAGATTATAATACACTTCTTCTGCGAAAGCAATTAGATCGTCTATTGTTTCAATGTCTTTTTTCGCAAAAGTCTCATCACTTTCCATAAGAACAGTATAACCATATTTACAGAACTCAGGAGTTGCAATTAAAGGAGAAGGAGCCGAGCTCTTTTGGTCTGTTACCTTTCCTATGTAAGTATAGTTTTTGTTTTCTGTTAAATAGATAGAATCTATCATTTTTGTTAATTCCAAAGCCTCATAGAAAAGCTTGAAGTCGGTAAACGTATCTAAAACATCTCTAACTTCCGAAGTCGGAGTTTCCAAAATTCCATCTACAGTATGAATAACACCATTATGAACCTCTTTGTCTCTTTCTACAATTCGAGATGTTCCATTTACTGTAAAATTATTTCCATCAATACCAATACGAATAAAATATCCATTCATATTAGGAGAAGAAATAGAACCTACAGGAAAATCAATTGTTTTAATTGGCTCATTCTCTACCTTACCTGAAATAATATGGTTGCGAACAATCATCAGTCTCATAGAGTCTGTCAATTCCTCAAAAGGAACATTCGCATCATAATAAGCTCTTACAGCTTCATTAGTTGGAATAAAACAAGTATAACGTCCATAAACATTTAATAAATCGAACATTCCGACTGACTTTATCAGTTTTACAAATTCGGAATATTTATCTGCATTTTCAGGGTCATCTAAATAATCTGATATTTGAACCGACTCTATAGTTTCAATGCCTGTCTTCACCTCATCTAAACAAGAGCTGAACATAAATGTCATAGCAAAAAAGCCTAACAACACTTTTTTAATGTTTTTCATAAATATAGTCTTTATAACAATTATATATTAATCGATACCTTCTTCATCAATATACGATGATGGAACAAACTCCATATAATCTACCATATACTCCGTTGTTGTGTCGTCCATTACAGATTTAACTTTTACTACAAGAGGTTGAGCTTCTTGTAATTCAACTACAGATATAATTTTTCTTAGAACAGCCTGATTATATCTAAAACTATTGTTACCCGAAGGAGTTTTCATAACAGAAGAAGCTCTCATATACCCTCTATTACGCATCATCTTATCGGTTTGTATTCCTCCGTCAGACTCATCATTAGGATTTGTCCAGCCAATTTTAGCATTAGTACCACCAATACGCAAATCCTGAGGAATACCGCATGGTTTACCATTTAAGAATATCTGCGCCACTCCTCGACGACCGCTAACCGAATAACCTAAACGAACTTCCCAACGTCCGGGAGGAATAGGAGGTGTTGTTATAGACACATCATATTTTCCTACGAAAAGCATTTCATCTCCATACATATTAGTCCAGGCAGAACTACCTATATATTGAAACTGAGTATCTTCAGAGTAAGAAACCTTGTTTTTAGAGAAAAAACTTGGAGGTATTACAACATTAGAGAAACCATAACCTTGATCTCCTCTCATCTTATTAGTAATAAGTTCAGGCATCATACTCGCACAGTCCATTCTAAGACGTTTATTCAACACGTTAGATTCTACACCTTCATAAGTCAAAATATTATCAATCTCATGAAACATAACGTGAACAAGACTCCCTATATTTGACAATATTTTCACTTGTGGAGCACTTGCGTCGTACATATTTTTATTAATAATATTACCTTTAGACACCTCTATTAAAGAGTTTGGCATCATCATTTCAACATACTCAAAAATAGGCGCGCCAGGAGTATAATAATCTTCCCATTTAGGATTGATAAACTCGTTAACATCAGCCATTCTGTTCATCATATGATAAGCAACAAAACGATTTACAGCATTATTACGGTCTGTATAGTCTGCTTTAATTCTTTCCGCTTCGTCTTGATCTTCAGGAAGAGGGAAAAGATTATAATACACTCTTTCCGCATAGGCTACTAAACTAACAGAATCGACAATACCATTAGCTTTAAGAGTTTCATCACTTTCCATAAATACAGTATAACCATACTTACAAAACTCAGGAGTTTTCATAAGAGCTCCATTGTTATATGGTTTTTGGTCAACTACTTTACCTATATATGTATAATCTTTATTTTCTGTTAAACTCAAAGAGTCTACCAAACCTGTAAATTCAAGAGCTTTACAAAATAGTTCAAAACCTTCGTACTCTACCAAAGCGTCTTTAACTGCAGAACTCGGAGCTTCTAACACCTTATTAATTGTATGCACAACACCATTATGAACAACATTATCTTTCTTTATTATTCCAGCATCTCCATTTACCCAAAAATATTTTCCTTCTATTGCTATACGGATAAAGTTTCCGTTCATATTAGGAACAGAAATAGAACCAATAGGGAAATCTACAGTTTCTATAGGATCATTACCTGCAGCCGCCGAAATAATATGATTACGAACAATTACCAATCTTGCCGAATCTGTTAATTCTTCAAAAGAAGTTTCATTTGCATCATAATAAGCTTGAATAGCTTCATTCGTTGGCACGAAACAAGTATAAACGCCATAAGCATTTAACAAGTCGAACATACCTGCAGCTTTTATTAAAGTTACAAATTCAGAATAAAGATGAGCATTTTCAGGATCTGCTAAATAATCTGATACCTGAACCGACTCTATAGTTCCTATTCCATCTTTCACACTATCCTCACACGAACTAAATCCTAAGGACACCAATAAAAAACCAAACAGTGTTATCGCAAATGCAGCACTTTTAAATTTTACGTTTTTCATCATATATACATTTTTAGTTATTATCTTTTCTATATTCAAATCAATTAAGTCCGCAAATATAATATTTTTTTATTAATATGTATTCTTCTTTGTTAAAAAACATATTAATTATTGCATTTTCTTATAAATTGTTCATCTCTCTGGATATAACGAATCCCACCATTCAGGCTGATCTTTTAACCATTTAGCAAACCAAGCATAAATAGTTTTATGCCACTCTAATCTTCTTTTATAATTTGATATTCCGTGATTTTCGTCTGCCACTTTAATAAACTCAACTTCTTTCCCTAATATTTTAAGCGCATTAAACATTTGAATACTTTCTCCGATAGGAACGTTAGTATCAACCATTCCGTGTAACAAAAGTAATGGAGTATTTATTTTATCAGCATTAAATAATGGACTTTGCTTTACATACAAATCGGGATTATTCCAAGGATAGCTATTTGCACTTGCTGCCGAACTATAAGCATAACCCCAATAACCTTCTCCCCAATAGCTTGTTATCGAACTAATACCTGCGTGCGATACCGCTGCTGCAAATAAATCTGTTTGCGTTTGCAAATACTGAGTCATAAAACCTCCATACGAAGCTCCAATACAACCAATTTTAGAACTATCAACAAACGGATGTTCTTCGCAAAACTTTTTAGTTCCCTCTATTATTTCATCAGCAGTCGGGTCGCCCCACGCATTAACGTGGCGAGCTGCAAACTCCTGCCCATACCCTGTTGCTCCTGATGGATTTATCACATAAACCACATACCCCAAAGAAGCATAAACTTGAGAAGGATAGTTTGATTCGAAAGCTCGCATCGTAGGACTTGTTCCTCCGTAATAATAAACTATCATTGGATATTTATTCTCAGGATTAAAGTTTGGAGGCAGATAATAACGACCATCTATTATGGTATTGCTAACCTCCGACTCGAAAGTCCACGTTTGAGCCTCAAAAACACTTAATTCGTCAAGCTGCTCTTTGAATGGGTCAGACAGCAATGTCGATTTTTTAGATTTCAAATCATAAGAATAAACTCTATAAGCGTTATTATTGCTTTCTCCTCTAAATATTGCCACTGGCTTTTTAGTTGCCACCTGAAAAGAAGAAATGATTTCTTCCGGCAAATCTATTTTAGCAAATTCTTTAGCCTTAATATTATAAGTATAAACATTAACCGAGTCTTTATCTTCAACTCTGAAATATATTTTATCAGATTCAAACCACTGAACATCATTAACGCTAGGATTGAAGTTTCTTGTTATTGGATCAACCTTTTTGTTTTTTATATCGTATAAGAATGCTTGCTTATCGTACATATTAGCCATCTGACCTTCTGCCACATTCAAACCCACACCATCAAAAGCATCACCATTACCAATAACCAATAAAGTTTTATTATCCGGAGAATATTGAGCTCTATCTACATACTGACTTCTAAATAATGTATCTAAAGTCAAGGTCTCTAAATCCAATTCAAGCATAGTTGATGTGCTAAACGGACGCTCAGTAATTGTTTCTTCTCTTAACATCATCAAAGCCTTCTTGCTGTCAGCACTTATATCTAATATATAAGTGCTGGTTTTACCATAAGTTACTTGCTGATAGGTTCCGTCTTTCATATTATAAAGACAGACAGAAGCCCTACCCCTAAACGACCCCGAATGATCGCTTGGAGACAATACTCTTTTTAACTCGCCTTTATCGGCTGGAATTTCTTCTCTTTGGCTAACTAATATATATTGTCCGTCGGGAGAAACCAAGAATGAACCACCTTTTAATCCTTTAACCAATACCGTTTCTTCCAAAGAAGGAATATCCATTACAACCAACTCTCTGTCTTGCGCTCCTGTGCGAGTGTACATTAATTGGTCTTTATTTTTAACCCATTGCAAACTAACCCCAGATGGAAAACGATATATCGTTTTATTTGTTTTCAATTCTTTAAGTTCGTTATTATAAACGCTTCGTCCTCCCGGATATGTTGTATAAACACTCAAATAATAATACTCTCCACTTGGCGAAATACTTGCAGATGCAGTACGACTACCTTCTAATATATCGTGTATTGTTACATTTCTTAATTCCTTGCTGTTTATAACAAGTTGCGTTGTAGTATCTTTTTCAGGCAGCTTAACATCTACCTTCATTTTGTATTCGGCAGATTTGCTCAACTCCGTAAATCTCTTTATTATAATTTCATAGCGGCGAGGCTCTAACTTCATATTTATTTTCAAATCTTTTGCCTTCGACAAGCTATCTTCTCTTGTTTCTTTTGATCGTTCTTTCTTACCATCAACATAAACCTCTAACATATCTGTCGACTTGATTATAAAATCGGCAGTACAATATCTATCGGCATCTACCGTAAAAGAAAACAATTGCAACCCTTTATTCTTATTAGTCTCTTCTAGTACTTTATCTAAGGTAAATACATTTTTTTTATCAGCCTTAATAATAGTTTCACTATTTCTAACCTTATCAAAATCGACCGACGATTGCAATATCTTTTTTACTTCGAACGACTTATTGTTAACATCTACACTATCTATTAATATAGGTGTAAATACAGTACTCAAAGGAGTCATTTTCATCTCCGACACAGACAATGTGTCGCGTGCTATTGTTGTATTGCAAGCTAAAACCGCAAATAGAAAAACTAAAAAAGCATTAGCGTATGTTTTCATATAAATATATTTTTATAAGTAGAATTATAGAATCATAGAATAAAGAGCGTATTCAACATCAGGCATCTCCACTTCCTTGTTAAACAAGCCAAAAACCGACGAACCCGAGCCTGTCATCGAGGCATAAACAGCTCCTTTGGAATATAAACTATCTTTTATCTCTTGAATTTTAGGATATTTTGCAAACACACTAATTTCAAAATCGTTAAACAAATCATACTTCCAAGTTTCCACTGGCTGCATCACAACATCTTTAGCCGACTTACTTGGCTTATTCGGTTTTATACAAGAATATGCCTCTTGTGTTGAAACGTGAATATCGGGTTTTATAAGAACCAAACGATAACCTTTAAGCGATAAAGATATAGAAGTAAAAACATTACCTATACCCTCAGCAAAAACAGGTTTATTTTTTATAAAGAAAGAACAATCAGCCCCTAATTGAGAGGCATATTTTTCCAACTCTGTTTCAGTAAGATTAAGTTGTGCGAAATCATTAATCAACTTCAGCATAAAAGCAGCATCCGACGAACCTCCTCCCAAACCGGCACCAAAAGGAATTTTTTTCAACAGATAAACATCTATTTCCGGCAAGTTATATTGGTTTTTAAGCAGATTATACGCTTTACAAACCAAATTATCCTCTAAGTTTCCGTCTATTTTAATCCCCGACTGGGTAAAAACACCTTTATCGGTCTTTGCGGGCACTATCTCTAATGCATCACAAAGAGGTATAGGATAAAACACTGTTTCTATATTATGGTAACCATCGTCTCTCTTCGACACAATGTTGAGCCCTAAATTAATTTTTGCATTCGGAAATACTATCATAACAGTGCAAAGGTATATAAATTTTATAGAAAAAAAGAGTATCTGTAAGAAGTTTAAGATTTCTAATACTTTGAAATAATCCGTTTCTTTTTTTGAAAGAATTCGTTTCGCGGTTTGAAACTAATCGTTTCATATAGGTGAAACAACCTGTTTCATATAGGTGAAACACTTTGTTTCATACTGATGAAACTACTTATTTCACACGGGTGAAACAAATTTGGCACTGTATGTCAACGTGTCTCGTTGCTATTCTTTGGCATAAAAGTAATCAAAAAATTTCATCTTTCGTTATTGTTTTTAAAAATAGTAATTATCTTTGCTTTTAAATACAATATATTATTCATCTAAATTAAAAGAAAAACACGTATGAAGAGACTTTTATTCTTTATTATGCTAGCTTTTATTGGTTATAATTTCGCTAGCGCAGAACAAGTAACTACCAGCTTCGTCATAGAAGCTTCTGGCAGTTCTGACGTCAACAACAAAATCGCTATTCCCAAACTGAACTTGAACGAGGAATGGACAGTTACAGCAACAACTTTTTACAAAGGAACAGCTTCGGGATACTGGGGTTCTCGATTATTCTCCCTTCAATCTGACGACGGAACAATACTCGACGACGGCTTTGAGTTTTATTTACGTCCAGACAATATGAGCAATGGACAACTGGGATTCAACAACGTATACGGCTCTTTCAACAAAGATCTTATTGCTTGGGACACAGAAAACGGAACTGAGTTTATTTTTGTTATTTCTTGCGACGGAGAAAGCAATGTATCATATAACATTTCTATTGATGGCGAAGAATGGTCGGGTGTTAAGCCTCTTAATCTAACAAAAATCAAATCTTTCGACTATGTGCAAGCAGCTCAAAACTACGATGTAATGGTCGACATAGAGTATAACCCACCTTTTTTATCGGTAACTCCTGCTTCTATCTCTTTCAAGGCTGCAACTATGGAAGACCCTGCTGAAGGTCCTTATTCTATCGCGGTTGTAGGCTCTGATGCTTTTGATGAAAAATTTTCTTATGATGTAAAAACCATAAAGGGTAGTGCAGATAACTTCTACATTGACTTTGATGAAAGTTTCAGCACTGAAACTGGTGGTAATTTATCTGTATTCTTTATGGCAGAAGAACCTGTTTATGGAGAACAACACATTATTATTACATTCTCAAGAGGCACAGAAAGTTTCGACGTGGAACTTAAAGGTCTTTTATTGCCTAAATCTCCAGTAGAAGAAGACACTTGGTATCGCGTTCAGTTCTACTCCAGAACAGGATATGTATTGACAGACAATGGCGCAGAAGAATTATTAACTGCAACTATGTATGATGCTGCTAACGAAAGCCAATTATGGAAATTTGTTAAAGTTAGCGAAGTAGAAGGCATTCCTAATTATAAAATGGTAAGTAAAACTGGTAACAATATCGGCTACAACTATCCCATATACGAAGTTATTGACGAAAAAGAAGTAATGACATCTCCAGGTCGTTTCACTGCGGTTGCTGAATCCAACAACACTTTCAAATTCGACCTATGCCCCGACGGCAACTGGCAAATCTTATGGAATGAGTATGAATACACAACCACAACAGGCGAAGACAAATTGGGTGGTCATATCAATAAAGTAAATGTTGGTAGCGTTCACGATTATGGTTTTACAGCTTACAATTATCTTCCTGACGTTGGTAGCGGCATAAAAATATTCAAAGCCGACGAAGAAATAAGTATTGGTCTTCCTAAATTCAGTAACGAAGAAGAAAGTTACTACTACTATATGCAATTCAAGAGAGTTTCTTCTAAAATAGCGATAAAATCGACAGACGACCTTGAAATTCCTGCTCTTACTCAGGCTACAATAGACGAAGAAGACAATGACTTATTCTTATGGAGATTTTTCGGAGACATAGATGAATGTACGATAGTAGACGTAAATGGCAATGCTTTTGGTGTTGGATCTACTCAAATCGTTGACATCTCGGAAGCTAATTATTACAAGTTTATTCCTTATGGTGTTCAAACTTGGAGTTTCCAAAATTTAACCACCGCAGAATTGGATCCTTCCGCTTACCAATACATTAATGATTTTGGAGGCAACGGTAATGCTGTTGGTCAATGGTCGGCAAGCGACAACGGAGCCGAACTATATTTCACTTTAGTTAAAACTGATGGTGTAAACATTTCAGCTCCAGATGCAATTGAAGGAGAAGTTGTTTCTACTTCTTACTTTACTCTTCAAGGAGTACAATTAGGAAGCAAACCAAGTAATGGCTTATTTATAGAAAAGAATACATTAAGCAATGGTAAAACAACTGCAAGAAAGATTTTCATTTCTAAATAACAATACTGTTTTAAGAGCTTTTTGAATAGGTGCGTCAGTGATGGCGCACCTATTTTATTGCTAAACATTAAAGACTTTATAACTTTTTTGTATCTTCGTCCGTGATTTCTAACGATTATAGCAAATACAACATTGTGCAAGGCTTAATTATTATATGCCTACTATTGTTATGCCTTAATACTAAAGCCCAATCGAAGGCAGACTCTATCATCATAAAACATTTAGAACACAGAGATGAATACAGCAAGTACATTGATGAATATGACGCACAGATATATATTAAAGGCAACATCGAAGTACTGAAAAAGAACATTATGTTCGAATTCGCTCCCGATTTCTTTTACCTTAATAAAGATAACGACAGCTCATTTGTTGAAGCTATTGTCGACATCAAATACACAGCTCCAAACTATTTCAATCAAGAAATTGTAGCCCTCAACGGATACCGATTTAATGCCAAAGACATTCTCGACAGAATAATTCCTTTTTTGAATGTAAACATTTACAAACAAACTATTTT
This sequence comes from Dysgonomonadaceae bacterium PH5-43, assembly GCA_029916745.1. Taxonomy (NCBI): domain Bacteria; kingdom Pseudomonadati; phylum Bacteroidota; class Bacteroidia; order Bacteroidales; family Dysgonomonadaceae; species Dysgonomonadaceae bacterium PH5-43. The sequence goes on from JARXWK010000004.1 coordinate 58,078, forward strand.
CGACGACCAAATAGTAATACCCGACCGCAACAACATTTTCAAGTATTATGAGTTCGAATACATTAACAACGAAGAATTATCGGGCTACAAAGTTCACAAGATACAAATAACTCCAAAGATTAAAAGTCAAAAACTTGTTTCGGGATATTTTTATATCATTGACGAACTGTGGACAATCCATAAATTCGACCTAAAAGGACGAACTGAATTATCGGATTATAGAGTTGTTACCGAATTTGGTTTTCCCTTAAACAACTTCTTACTCCCTATTAACTCTACAATAAGCTTTAATTTAGACCTTTTAGGGAACAATATCAACACTTCTTATTATGCTTTCTTCAATTATGCATCATACAAACTGCACGACACATCTAACGATAAAAAAGTTGCGTCGTACGACTTGAGTAAATATTTTACAACCAACAACGATTCCATTCTTATAATAAGAGATTCTTCATTCTGGAAAAACACTCGTCCTATACCTCTATCGGATTACGAAGAAACCCTTTATGAAACTCAATTAAGAATAGAAAAAGAATCTAATTCAAAACCAAAATTAAACCGAAAGATACGCAACGTATCTAAGGGTATTTTCACTCCTTACAAAAAACAATTTGGAGAAACTCAGCTTGTGTATTCTGGCTTACTCAATCCTTTAACATTGTCGTACAGTAAAATGGAAGGTATTGTGTATTGGCAACAACTGCGTTTATCTAAAGGCTTTAACAATGGGCAAACTATAAATTACAATTTCGACGTTGGATATTCGCTTACTAAAAATGAAATATATTTCGATGTGCCTATAAGTTGGACTTTTGCTCCTTCTAAAATGGGACGTGCACACCTTGATTTCAGAAACAGCAACCAAACATTCAATTCTAATGTAATAAAGAAAATAGAAGATATGGTTCCCGACAGTATCAATCTTAAAGATTTTAATATAGATTATTTCAAAAACTACAACTTAGAAATTAAAGCTCAATACGAATTAACAAATGGGTTACTACTCGAAGGTGGTGTAGATTACAATTGGTACGTGCCTATAGAAAAGCAGACTCAAATAGACAATGACAATCTTCAAGATTTAGTAGAAGATAATTACTTAGGATTTTCCCCTATTGTTGGACTTAAATGGACTCCCGGACAATATTACAGGTTTAATGGTAAACGTAAAGAATACCTCCGATCTCGATTCCCTACCTTTTCCATTGAATATGCAAGAGGAATAAAAGGCGTATTCGGCAGCAATAGTAATTACGAAAGAATAGAACTTGATATTCAACAAAAAATATCGTGGGGACTTATGCAATCTTTCCATTATTACATAGGTGCTGGTTGGTTTACAAATTCGGAGTCGGTATACTTTGCCAACTTCAAAAACTTCAGAAGAAGAAATATCCCGCAATCGTGGAACGACCCTCTGGGTGGTGTATTTCATCTTTTAGATGGAGATTGGTATAATGCATCAAACTCTTATTATCAAGCTCACATTATGTACGAATCACCCTTTGCGCTATTGCAACTTTTTAACGGACTAACTAACGATATTTTACAAGAAAGAATTTATATAAGTCATCTGTATATGCCTGCTTTACCCTCGTACTCCGAATTAGGCTATAGCATAGGTAATTTCTTCGGCAATGCTGGAATATTTTTCTCTTTTAATAAAGCTCGACTTAACTCTATCGGACTAAAAGTTGCTTTTGAGTTAAGATAGGTTCTCTCTTTTTCCGAAATTTTAGTTAAAAACACACTCTCTCCACTCCTTTTAACTAAATAAAACATTATTAATTTTTTTCAAAAAGAATAAGTCCTTAACTTGCGACCTTAATTAATGAAGTTATAAAACTCTAATTGCTCTTGTGTTAAAAAATATTGTAATCTTGATATGTGCTATTATCTTTTGTGCTTGTAATTCTTCTACGAGCGACAACTATCCGTTATATCAAGTAAAAAAGCAAGACTTTGAAAATACTATTATTGTTTCTGGCTCAGTAGAGCCTGTTAATACTGCTTTAGCTACCTGCCCTAATGATATCTCTGGCGAAATAAGTTATATAATAGACGATGGTATTTACGTAGAAGAAGGAGACACTCTCTGCATTATAAAAAATCAGTCGTTTATTACAGAAATAGAGGAAATCCGTTCTCATCTAGAAAACGCAGAAGCTCGCTTAGAAAGGACAAAAGCCGATTTAGACTTACAATACTCTTTATTGGAGGCTCAAGTAAAAAATAACGAAGCTGAAGCTTCCATTGCTTTTTTAGATTCCGTCTCTTTAAAGTTTGCCACTCCTAAACAAAAGCGCATCAACGAACTTAATATGCGAAAAGCAGCAATCGAAAAATTAAAATTAGAAAAGAAATTAAAAGCCCTTGCCGTTATAAATCAAACAGAAAAAAAAAGAATCACTTTAGAAATAGAACGTCTTAAAAGCATATTACCGAGAATGCAAGAGTATATAGATGCTCTCATAATTAAAGCTCCTAAAAAAGGATTAGCTATAGTTGCTCGTAATCAGAAATGGGGAGAAAAATTACGAATTGGAGATAATGTCTGGGATCTCAACCCTATAGTCTCTATACCGGACATGGATACTATGAAAGTTAAACTTAAAGTTACTGAAGCCGATTTTAAGTTAATAAACATAGACGATTCTATAGCATACACCTTTGATGCTATGCCTGGCAATGAAGGTTGGGGAAAGATTCGCTTAAAAACTCCAATCGGCAGGCAACACAAAGAAGGATCTAAAGTGAAGTTTTTTGATATTGAAGCATCTATGGACTCGGTAATTACAGTACCCGAACCTGGCTTTACTGCTAATTGTAAGATTATTCTATCTCAAGCAAAAGACACTTTAGTAGTTCCTCAAGTTGCTGTTTACGAACAAGACTCTATGAAGGTTGTATTCGTAAAGAAGAATAAAAACTTTGAAATGCGACAAGTAGAAACAGGAATATATTCCCAGAAAGAAATAATTGTTACTAATGGACTAAGTGAGGGAGAAGAAATATCGCTCATTAAGCCAAATACAAAAGATATAAAAAATACGGTAAAACTACCTATAAAACAAGACATTAATATTATTCAAGAAGATGAATATGAAGAAGAATCTAATTAAAACACTCTTGTGTATTGTTGTGGCATTAAGCGTTACTGCTTGCGACAAGAAGAAAACCGAAGAAATACCTTTGGCTAATGTAACTAAAGGAACTTTTTATATAGATTTATACGAAGAAGGCGAAATAGAAGCCGTAAATTCGGTAAACATTTCCGCTCCTAATATTTCTTGGAGATATGGTAATCTTAAAATAACTCATATTATTAACGATGGAGAAGAAGTAAAAGCTGGCGACACACTTGTTGTATTCGATCCTTCGGAAGTACAAAAAGGTATAGTAGACGCTGAAAGTCGTTTGGAAATCAGCGAGGCTGAACTTGAAAAGCTTATAGCCCAACACGAATCAGAATTAGAAGAACTTAATGCCGACTTAGAAGTAACACAAATATCACAAGAGATATCAAAAATAAACTTTGAGGTGGCTGTCTATGAGTCTGAAATGAAAAAGAAAGAGATAGAACTTAACTTGGAAAAAGCAGAGATTGCATTAGAAAAAGCCAAAGAACAAATTAACAACAGAACAAAAATTCAGAAAGAAGAAATAAAACAAAAGAAGCTATCTATTAATCAAGATGTAATAAGGCTCGAAGAAGCTCACGAAACTCTTCGCAAGCTTTCTGTCACAACACCTTCTCCTGGTCTAGCTATTATAGCTCATCACTGGCCTACTAACAGTAAGTTTCAAGCAGGCGACCAATGTTACTCAGGAATGTCACTTATTCTACTTCCCGACTTGTCTTCTCTAAAGGTAACCGTAAATATTAATGAGGTTGATATTGCTAAAATAAAAAAAGGATTAAATGTAGAAGTTAAACCAGACGCTTTCTCTGATAGTATATTTACGGGAAAAGTAATTTCTGTTGCTAACTTAGCTGTAAACAAAGATGGCTCTTCTAAAATCAAGGTATTCCCAGTTGAAATACTTTTAGATAGAGTTAGTAAAAACTTATTACCCGGACTAACCGTTAGTTGCAGACTGTTAATAAAAAAAATAGAAGATGTAATTTCTATTCCTTTAGTTGCTCTATTTACCGAAGGCGATAAATCTTTTGTTTACAAAAAAACAACAGTAGGATATGATAAGGTAGAAGTTGAAACAGGAGAACGTAACTCTGACTATATCATCATTACAAAAGGGCTTAATGAGAAAGATAAGGTTGCTTTAACTAATCCCTTCCTTGACAAAGAAGCTGATTCTAAAACATCTCAAGAAAAAGAGTTATGAAAAGATTTAGTTTTATATTTGTATATATCGCTGCATTTTCTCTAACTTTCGTTTCTTGTAAAAACGATAGCTCTTCGGAGAAAAACAAAGACAAAGCAAGCAATAAACTAATAGTGGAAACTGGTGAATTGGCAGCTATTAGATCTAATGCTATCCCTATGGAACGCTTCGGTCGCCATTGGTATGAAATGCGCGTAATTGGAATATTGCCGCATGGCAGTATAATACAAAAAGGTGATTCTATTATTCAGTTAGACCCTGTCGACATAAAAAAATCAATTATCGAATGGGAAGACGATCTTGAAACTCAATATGCTACACAAGAAAAACTAAAGGTTGATCAGGATATTCGCCGCAACGATATGCTTTCTAACATAAAAAGCGAAGAGGCTTCTTTTGAATTAAAGAAGCTTGAACTCGAAGCTTCTCGTTTCGAGTCGGATAGATACAAAAAAATCAAACAATTAGAGTTTCGTCAAGCAGAAATACGATTAGCCAAAGAACATCGCAAAATAGAACTTTATGACATTATAAGTAAACGTGATACCAAAATACAAAATATAAGAGTACAACAACTGAAAAATAAAATCGAAAACGCATACAGTACAATTTCACGTCTAACAATACGTTCAACTACTTCTGGAGTGTTTCAGATAGCTTTCAATCAAAGAACACAAGCTCCGATAAAAATTGGAGACAATGTATATGCTGGTAATAATATGGCAAGCGTTCCCGACCTGAGTTCTATGAAAGTTAATACGTTTGTTAACGAGAACGACTTCTTATACATTCATAAAGGACAAAAAGTTATAGTGCGCTTAGATGCTCTTCCAAGTGTTGAGTTTGAGGGAGAAGTAAGTTATATAGGTAAACTTTGCCGCCGTAAAGACTTCAATTCTAAACAGAAAGTATTTGATGTAGAAATAATCATAGCTAACTCCGACGAAAGGCTTAAACCTGGTATGACGGTTAGTTGCGAATATATAAATTAAGGATTATGCAGATAGAAGAAAACTTACGACTGTCGATAAGCGGCTTAGTAGACCATAAGTTTAGGTCTTTCCTTACTATGCTTGGGATAATATTTGGTGTAGCCTCTGTTATTACGATGTTATCTATTGGCGAGGGGGCAAAAAGAGAAGCTATTGCCAAATATCAAGACTTAGGAGTAAACAATATAATTGTACGAGAAAAAAGCTTATCTAATGAAGAATTAGAAGAAGTTCGTGCCAAATTCTCTCAAGGACTATCATTAACTGATGCCGAAGTTATTAAACAAATAGTACCTGGCGTTGATAAGATAGCTTCGCAAGCCGAAATAAACACTGACGTTCGATATTCTGATAAATCAGCAAAGTCGAGTATAATAGGTGTAACTCCAGAATATTTGGAGATGATGAACTATAAAATAGCTAAAGGGACAACTATAAACGAAGATCATTACAAAGAGCAACTTAAAGTATGTGTATTAGGTGCTGGTGTTGCCAATACATTATTTCAAAAAGATGAAGCTATTGGCAAAATGATTAAGATAGACGACCAATGGCTGGAAGTTATTGGAGTATTAGAATCAAAAACTCTATTCACAGAAACTGTAGGAGAGTTAGCTGCTCGCGACTTAAACACCGATATTTACGTTCCTTTGAGTGCTTTCTTAAATAGATTCTCAAGAGAGAATATGTTAACGAGTGAGATACAACAGATAACTGTACAAGTAGAAAATTCGAGTCGACTAATGGAATCCTCTAAATTGATAGACGAGATACTTAAAAGACATCACTTTAATAACGAAGACTACAACATAGTAATCCCTTTTGAACTACTTAAACAAGAAGAAAAAGAAAGACAGATATACAACTATCTTCTAGGAGCCATTGCTGCAATATCTCTTTTAGTTGGAGGTATAGGCATTATGAATATTATGTTAGCAACTGTAATGGAAAGAACAAAAGAAATAGGTATACGTAGAGCTATCGGAGCAAAAAAGCTTGATATTATGGCTCAGTTTGTTACCGAAGCAGTTGTTATAAGTATAACCGGTGGTATTATAGGAGTACTACTCGGAATTACTCTCTCACTATCGGTATCGTGGTTTACTGATGTAAGCATTTATATAAGGCTTTACTCTATAGTTATTGCTTTTACTTTCTCCGTTATAGTGGGAGTATGTTTCGGCTACTTACCCGCAAAGAATGCTGCTAATTTAAAACCTGTGGATTCTATCCGTCACGAATAAAACAAGGTTATGTTAATAGAGATTACACACTTAGATAAGAATTATGCCATAGGGGATATGCAAATCCCTGCTTTGCAAGACATCAATCTTGCGATAGAGAAAAATGAGTATTTAGCCATTATGGGTCCTTCGGGCTCTGGGAAGTCTACCCTTATGAATATTCTTGGTTGTTTAGACACTCCCTCTTCTGGGCATTATTACTTCAACAATACCGACGTAAGCACATTAAACGACGACCAATTATCAAGTATGCGTAATAAAGAGATTGGTTTTATTTTTCAAAACTTCAACCTTTTACCTCGTTTGAATGCTGTTCAAAATGTTGAATTACCTTTGGTTTATGCAGGCACTCCTACACACGAAAGAAGAGAACGCGCCCTTAAAGCTTTAGAAAGAGTCGGATTATCGGATCGTATCGATCACAAGCCAAGTGAATTAAGCGGTGGTCAGCGTCAAAGAGTAGCTATTGCTCGAGCTTTAGTTACAAACCCGGGTATACTTCTTGCCGATGAACCTACAGGAGCCTTAGACTCTAAGACGGGTGTTGATATTATGCGACTATTTCACGAGTTGCACCAAGAAGGAAACACAATCATACTGATTACTCACGAGCAAGAAATCGCAGATTATGCTCACCGAAATATATTTATTAAAGACGGAAAGATTCATTCGGATCTTCCCAACCCTGATTTCACTAACTTTAATTAAGCACATTATGAAGAAAATAGGTTTAACAATATTATCCCTTTTATTTGTATTCAACGGATTTTCGCAAGTTGTGTACAATCTAACGCTCGAAGAGAGTATAGAGATTGCTAAAGAAAAGAGTTATCGAATGCTTCAACTTGAACAAGATATGAAGATAGCCGAGTATAATCTGCAATCGACTACAAGCAGACTTAAAACTCATATTACACTCAATCTTACATTGCCTGATTATTCGGAAGAAATTAGATCTAAAGCCGACTCTGCAAGTCGTTTCTATACTATTAAAGAACTTTCTTACAAAGGTAATTTACGAATAAACCAACCTTTGCCTACCGACGGTAGCATTTATATACAATCTAACTTGTCGGCATATCGAGATTATAATGACAACATAAAAACATCTAACTTCAATACAAAACTTGGGTTCTCTCAGCCTTTGGATATTCTTTATGGATATAGCCAAATACGCACCGACCTTAAGAATGCTAAACTTGAATACGAACGCTCAAGTAAATCGTATAAACGTAATGAGTTAAACTTAATATCAAGTGTTAGCAGGTCTTATTATAATCTTCTTTCTCTACAAAAACAAACAGAGATTGCTGCTCTTAACTTAGAGCGACAAAACGAAGCTTACGAAATATCTAAAAACAAATTCGAAGCAGGTTTGATACGAGAAGTTGACGCTCTACAAATGGAAGTAGACTTGGCTGAAGCTCAGAGCAATTACGACCTTGCTGTGTTTAATCAGCTATCATCGACAAACTCATTCAAAGAGATGATAGGTGTAGAACTTAATGATAGTATAATATTAAACAGTCAGCTTACTTATCAGGTTGTTACTATTGACCCGGATTTTGCAGTAGAATTAGCTTTGAAAAACCGTACTGAGATTAGAGAAAGAGATATTCAAATTGAACAATCAAAAATGTCAATCAAAGCGCAACAGATAAAAGGTTTACCAAGAGGAAGCATTGAGGCTTTTTATGGATTGACTGGTATTGGCTCGGCAGGTGCAGACGAAAAAATGTTTGATTCGGTAGACAGAGCTTTCGCTCGATTAAAAGACGAAGGTCAGAGTTTTGGTGTTGGCTTTACTGTATCTGTGCCTATCTTAGACTTTGGTGAAAACAGAGCCTTAGTAAGAGCAGCTAAAGCACGCTTGAAAAATAGCGAATATCAAAAAGAAATGACTAAGAGAGAAATCGAAAACAATGTTCGCACCTTAGCTTTTAGTATAAGTAGTAACCTTAAACGCCTTCAACTGCTTGAGAAGAATTTAGCTGTAGCCGAAAAAAGTTTTGCGACTACCCGTCTAAGATACTCCGATGGAGATATAGATAGTCAAACTCTTGCTCTCGAACGTAATCGTTTGAACAATGCTCACACTTCGTATCTTAGCGCATACATACAATATCAACTATCATTAACACAGTTAATGGAAGAAACTCTATACGATTTTCTAAACGAAACAGGAATAGAATAAGCATATGAATATACCTTTTATTTCAGACAATCGTAAGTTCTTCGAAGCTTCTATTGGAGATATTACTACCAATAGCATAGCGTGCGTTAATTGGAGTGAAACGTATCCGTACAAACCAGAAGTAAAGTTTGCAATCGCTCACGACAATACAAACATACTGCTTCGTTTCTTCGTCAAAGAACAATCTGTTATGGCTATGGTTACGGAAGATAATGGTGCTGTATGGACTGACTCTTGCGTTGAGTTTTTTATAAACTTCGACGAGTCGGGATATTACAACTTTGAGTTTAACTGTATTGGGGCTATGTTGCTTGGATTTCGAAAAGAAAAGAATAATGCAACTCACGCCGATAGTAGTATTCTACACGATATAGAAAGACATTCAAGCTTAGGCAATACTCCTTTTACTGAAAAACAAGGCGAACAAGAGTGGGAACTTGCAGTAAAAATACCCGTAACTTCGTTTTTCAAACACTCAATAAAGTCTCTTTCGGGCTTAAATGCTAAAGCTAACTTCTATAAGTGTGGCGACAATCTTAGTGTTCCTCACTTTCTTTCGTGGAATCCTATAGATAATCCAACTCCTAACTTTCATCTCGAAAAGTATTTTAAGACTTTAATCTTCGAATAAATGCACCAACTAAGGAAATTACATATACCAATTAAGGCTTCTATCGTTTTGATGTTTGCCTATTATATTGCATCTGTTAGTTTCTTTTCGCACTCGCACGTAATAAACTGTGTAACTATAGTTCACTCCCACCCTTTTGCTAAAGATAGCGAAGGTAATCCTACTCACCAACACACAGGAACCGAACTACAATTAATAGAACATCTATCGTCTATTGTATTTCCTGCAATCATATTCGTTGCTACAACTATATCTATATTACTTGTATTAAAAAATGTTGTAGCCTCAAAAAACGTAAAACCTTTTATTCCTTCAAACTCTGAGGAAGCATACCGACAAAGACCCCCTCCTTATCTTATTTAACACACCTATAACTTAATAATTAATCACTAATTAAAATAAACAATGAAACAATATATTATCTCAATATTATTGGGGACTTTTTGTGTTGTCTCCTCTTTTGCTAATAATAACACAAACACATTAACACGAACTGATGCAAATCTTATCGGTCACGTTATAGAAGTATCTACAGGCGAACACTTACCTTATGTATTAATAGGTATAAAAGGCACGAACATCGGAACAACAACCGACGCAACCGGACATTACTTCTTAAAGCATATACCCGAAGGGAAAATAACAGTTATAGCTTCGTTTCTTGGCTACAAAACAATTGAAAAAGAAATAACAGTAAAAGCCGGCTCTACCATTGAATTAAATTTCGACTTAGAAAAAAATAGTAAAATGCTAAAAGAAGTAGTAGTTTCGGCAAATCGCAACGAAACTCCGCGTCAACTTGCACCAACTCTTGTTAGTGTATTACCTACAAAGATATTCGAACTTACTAATTCGGCTACACTTGCCGATGGTCTTAACTTTCAGCCAGGATTAAGAGTTGAAAACGATTGTCAGAATTGTGGATTTACTCAAGTTCGTATGAACGGATTAGAGGGTGCTTACTCACAAATACTTATAGATTCGCGACCAATATTTAGTTCTCTGGCTGGCGTATACGGATTAGAACAAATCCCAGCTACTATGATAGAACGAGTAGAAGTTGTTAGAGGTGGAGGCTCTGCTCTTTTCGGTGCTTCGGCTATAGCCGGAACTATTAATATAATTACTAAAGACCCAACAAGAAATTCAGCAAGCGTATCTCATAATATTATGTCTATAGGAGGGAGCGGAAGTTTCGATAATAATACAGGCTTTAATGTGTCTATGGTATCTGATAATCACAAGATGGGAATAATGGCTTTCGGACAAATAAGACATCGTTCGGCTTACGATCACGATGGCGACGACTTTTCTGAACTTGCTGTAATGGATAGTAGAACTTTAGGTTTTAGATCTTTCTTAAAAACAAGCACACGCTCGCGTTTAACTCTTGAATATCACAACACCGAAGAATATAGGAGAGGTGGAGACAATCTCGACCGTGAACCTTACGAAGCTTATATTGCAGAACAAGCGGAAACTAACATTCACGCAGGAAGCCTAAAATACGACTGGTTTACACCAAGCACCAAAGATAGATTTAATGTTTATTTAGCAACTCAGCTTACCAACCGTAAAAGTTATTACGGCGGTGGAACTCCATTCTTCGATGGAGGAACTAATTCGGAACGTTTACTATCTTACGGACGTACAAAAGATTTGACTTACTCATTAGGAGGACAGTACACTCACGAGTTTGACCAATTACTTTTTATGCCGTCGGCACTTACAGCAGGCGTAGAATATAGCGATGACGACCTTACAGACAAAAGTGATTTTCGTGAAGAAGCCATCGACCAGCAAGTAAACACCAAAAGCGTGTATGCACAAAACGAATGGAAGACCGATATGTGGAGTTTTCTTGTGGGAGCAAGAGTCGACAAACACTCTTTACTAAACAATGCCGTTGTGAGTCCGAGAGCTAACATCCGTTACAATCCTAAAGAGAACATTAACATACGTCTTAGCTACGGAAAAGGATTTAGAGCACCTCAAGTATTCGACGAAGATTTACACGTTGAAGTAGCCAGTGGCAAACAAGTAATAACTGTTCACGACCCAAATTTGAAAGAAGAAACATCACACAGTTTCAGCGCATCGGTCGATTGGTATATACCTATAGGCAACCAATCTCAAATAAATTTCTTGATTGATGGATTCTTAACCCGACTACTTGACCCATTTGCTTATGTTTCTACCGAACACGAAAACGTTATAAACAAAACAATTGTAAACGAAGCCGGAGCTAAAGTATACGGAGCCAGCTTTGAGATAAGATCAAGTTTTAATAACCTTCTTCAATTTCAAGCAGGTTTAACTATACAAGAAAGCATTTACGACAAAGCATTTAAATGGTCGGACGACGATACCGACGATGTTAAAGCCACACGCAAAATGCTTCGCACTCCAAACGTTTACGGTTATATGATTGCAACCGTAACTCCTATTAAAAATTTCAGCACATCATTGTCGGGAAAGTACACGGGAAGTATGTTAGCTCCACACGCCTCAGGATACATCGACACTAATCGCACAGAGAAAACGTCGGATTTCTTCGATTTCAATTTGAAGGTAAGCTACGAATTTCCGTTATACAACACCTCAAACATAGAATTAAATGCTGGAGTTCAAAACATATTCAATTCTTATCAAAACGATTTCGACAAAGGCAAAGACAGAGACTCTGGATATATTTACGGACCAGGTATGCCAAGAAGTTATTTTGCTGGCGTAAAGATTAATTTCTGATAATGTAACTTTATAAGGAGTTTTTATTACTTTTGCAGCAAAATTTAAGTATGATAGATTTTGAGTCTATAATAGGTTATATAAGTGCTATCGAATTTACTACTATATTTGATTGTTTAGGCACTTTCGCATTCGCAATAAGCGGCATTCGTTTAGCATCAGCCAAACACTTCGACTGGTTTGGCGCCTATGTTGTAGGCATAGTTACAGCCGTAGGCGGTGGAACTGTTAGAGATATTTTACTTAATGCGACTCCTTTTTGGATGGAAACCCCATCTTACATTATCATTTCAGGAATTGCCGTACTGTTTGTTGCCCTTTTCAGGAAACAAACAGTACGTCTTAATACTCCTTTCTTTATATTCGACACCATAGGTTTAGGCTTATTTGCAGTAGTAGGCATTGCAAAAACTTTAGATTTTGGTTTCCCTATGTGGGTGGCTATAATTATGGGAACTATAACTGGTTCGTTTGGCGGTATGATTCGCGACATATTAATAAACGAAGAACCTCTTATATTTCGCAAAGACATATATGCCTTAGCCTGCGTTTTCGGAGGAGTAGCTTATTATATATGCCTGTCTTGCTCCTTAACTTTAATTATAACTCAGATTATTGCAGCCCTAACCGTTATTGTTACTCGTTTGCTTGCTGTTAAGTTTCATATTAGTGTACCAATACTTAAAGGAGAATAAAACAACAAAGACATTTGTCAAGCTCCGATTAACATTCATTCACAGGACATTTATCAAACATACTGAATTGTTAATTAATAACATACAGTAATAATCGAGTGAGAAATTACACCTTTTTTTCTTTCTTATACTTTGTTTATTAAAAAATCTTTTAATATCTTTGGCGGGTAAACGAGATTATTTTATTAATTTATTATCAAATTAAATTACAAATTTATGAGAAAGATTACTCTATTATTGTGTTGCGTAGCCCTTACTTTGGGAATCGCAAAGGCTCAGCCAGGTATGGACGACCTGACTGAAGGAACTGATCTGCCTGTTCTTTCTACAGGAAACGCAGGCCCTTGGTATTATATCCAAGCTATCGGTAGTGGAAATTCACGCGAAGGTGTGTGTTTTACTGCTGAAAATGATGCAACAAACAATGTAAATCGTGTGTACGCAAGACCTCCTCACGCTGCCGACTCTAACAAAGACGCAAGAAACCGTCAGTTATGGAGATTTGAAGAAGGCGCCGACGAAGGTACTTACATTGCTATTAGTAGAAGATACCCAGATCATTTTCTTGATCAGTGGTATAACAAAGGTATGAGCAAATGGATGTTCGGTTTAACACCAGACATCAGTGAAGTTACAACCGAATGGATGTTTGATGACAGCCCAGAAGGCGACGGATTCTACAACATGTCAGCTACAGGTGCAGCAAACAGAGAGCCAGCCAATGGTGATATTTATGCTCACATGGGTAACGATGGTTGGGGTCGTGGTGTTATCTTTGAAGGTGCAACTTGGGGAAAAGGTAAAAACTCTTCTTTCCGTTTCGTAGAATTTGAAGAAGACGAAGATTTAGCTTTCGCTACTGACGTTTTAGACTTCGGTAAAATTATACCTGAAAACATTGAAGGAGAACCAGGCGACAAATATCTTGAACAAAAAGTTGTATTGATGGGATTTTCTACTTTAACAGAAGACATCTCTGACCCTGAAGTTATTGAAGGTTCTGAATATTTCGCTGCTTATGCAGAAAGCTGGCCTGACAAAAAACAAGGTGGTTCTGTAGCTGTATTTTTCACTATTCCAGAAAACATCAAACAAGAAACTACTTTAACAGGTAAGATAAAAGCAACTTCTGGAAGTTTCGAAACATATCTCAATATTACTGCTACTATCATTCCTTCATCTCCTGTAACTTTTAGCCCTATCGACGGTAGCGCTGATGTATGGTACTACATACAATCACCAAAGAGAACAGGTTTGTTTATGCAATATAAAAGTGGTGATTTAGAAGAAGGTGTTAAAAACCTTGATGTAGCTCCTGCTTATTCAAGAAACGACGAATCTCTATCGTGGAAATTCTTAGATGCTGGCAATGGCACTTTCAAATTAATGAATAAATCAGGACGTGTAATAGCTTGGGAACCTCCAGTATACGAAGAAGTAGAAGACCCCGAAACTTTTGAAGTAACAAGCGTTTTAAAAGCATCAGGTTATTTCTATGCTACAAATTCAGCAGTTGCTTCATTTGCTTTCGTATATGATGCTAACAACGACCGTTACGTAATCAAACACCTTGAGGCTGTAAACTCTGATGGCAATCCTATCGATGCTTATTTAACAAGAGTTTGGGACACAAGATTTGGCACTACAACTAACATTGCTGATGCTGGTAATGTATTCTACATTAAAGAACCTGCAAAAGCTAACCTTTCTGTTCAATCTTTAGAATTTAGTACAGAAGAAAACGAAGTTTGGTATTTCGTTCAATTCAAGAGAAATAAAGAAGACAAGGGATTCAAAAACAGAGCTATAACTGTTGACCCTGAAGATAATGACAGAATTATTCAAGCCAACATAGAAATAGACAACAACGAAGACTTGTTTATGTGGAAACTTGTAGGCGATATGAATAGCGCAAAAATAATTAACAAAGACGGTTTAGCTTGGGGTGGCGACACTATAGTTAAATATATCGTTGACTCAGTTAGTGGCGTAGAAGAAGATTTTGATTGGAAATATGCAAGCCACGCTGTTGCAGCTGACGATGCTCATTCTTTCCGTTTCGATTATTATGCTTTCAATGATAATCGCGCTACAAACTCTTGGCAGCTATTAAATCTTTCTGATAACAGAAAAGAAATTATCGACGAATACGAATTAGGAACTTCTTGGACTCAAACTTACCTTAACGACTTTGGAGGTAATGAGTATAGATTTGGTCAGTATGTTAAAAATGATGGCGGTAACGAAATGCTATTCATCAAAGTAGACGATTTCTTATCAATAAACGAAATTGAAATCGACAATGCTACTGAAGAAGAAGGCGTTGTAGTTGCAACTATTTATTACAACTTACAAGGTATAGCTGTAGGCAATAACATTGCTGCTTTAGCTCCTGGCTTCTATATCGAGAAAAATACTTTATCAACTGGCAACGTAGCCGTTAGAAAAGTTTATGTTTCTGAAAAATAATCGTTTCTGATTTAATAAAATTGAAGGGCAACCCACAAAAGGTTGCCCTTTCTTTTTGTTATTAGAGTTTTTATGCCCATTTTTGTATAAAATTTTAATTATCATGAAAACAAAAATTCTAATAGCTTGCTTATTTATAAGCTTATTTAGTTGCTCCACCAGTCTTTCAGCACAAAAGAAGGCAAAAGTAAAAGAGTCTGACAGAGAGTATTGGGTTAATTTAATGTGCAAAATAGCTCAACCTATTTTAGAGCCTATGAGTAAAGGCGAACTAAAACAAACAATGAATGTTGAGTTGAGTCCAACTTGGGATAAGAGAAATGTAAATGTTACTTATATGGAAGCCTTCGGACGTTTAATGGCTGGAGTAGCTCCTTGGTTTAATCTTCCCGATGACGACACCAAAGAAGGTAAAACCAGAAAACAATTTAGAGAATGGGCTTTAGCAAGCTACAAAAATGCAGTAGACCCTGAAAGTCCTGATTACCTTTTATGGAAAGGTTCAAATCAAATACTTGTTGATGCTTCTTATATAGCAAACAGTTTCATTAGAGCACCTAAAGCTTTATGGGAACCCCTTGACGACACCACCAAAGCTCGTTACATTAAAGAGTTTAAGTCTCTTAGAAAGATAAGAGCATCTTATAGCAACTGGCTATTATTTAGAGGAATGATTGAAGCTTTCTTTGTTTCTATAGGTGAAGAATACGATGCTTTTGCTTTAGACCTTACAATAAGAAAAATGGAAGAATGGTATCTTGCTGATGGTTGGTATTCCGATGGTCCTGAATTTTCTTTAGATTACTACAACTCTTATGTAATTCACCCTATGTTTGTTGAGATACTTGATGTAATGAAAGAAAAAAAGGTTTGGAGTTACGTAAATTTTGATGTTGCTCTAAAAAGAATGCAACGTTATGACCGACTAATAGAAAGATTAATCTCGCCCGAAGCGACCTACCCCGCTATTGGAAGATCAGTAACTTACAGAATGGGAGCTTTCCAAACTATTGCTCTTTCAAGCTGGAAGTATGGACTACACCCTCAATTAGAAGAAGGACAAGTAAGAAATGCTCTTACTTCAATAATGAAACGTATGTTTTCTGTTGAAGGCAATTTCGACAAAGATAATTATCTGCAACTTGGCTTTGTTGGGCATCAACCTAACTTAGCCGACTATTACACCAATAACGGTAGTTTGTATATGACCTCTTTAGTATTCTTACCTTTAGGGTTATCTCCTGATCATTCTTTTTGGACTTCTCCTGCTGAGCAATGGACTTCTCAAAAAGCTTGGAGTGGACAAGTTTTCCAAAAAGATTATCACGAATCCATAAAGAGATAAACCCTTAATTTACAGATAATAACACAAAGAAGGAAACTCCAAAAATGCAAAGCTTCACTTAGGGTCGTCTCTCTACTAAGAGACCCCTCGTGTCTCTACTAAGAGAGGCGATGTCTCTCTACTAAGAGAGGCGGGGTGGTTCTACTAAGAGAGATGAGGCGGTTCTATAAAGAGCGGCATCGGGTATCTACTAAGAGCGACATGGGGTATCTACTAAGAGCGGCAAGGGGTATCTACTAAGAAGTAACTCGCCTCTATACTAAGAACATCAAGGGGTATCAAATAACAAAGGCAAGGAAGTTCAACAAACTACCTTGCCTTTATTTTAATACTGTATTGTATATAATAAATCTATTACAAGAATATCTTCTTAGATTTATTAATATTGTCTGATATTACCTGTATAAGATATGTACCTTTTATGTTTGCAACATCTAACTCAACAGTTGAACTGGTTGATTGTTGTTCCAAAACTTTCTGCCCTTGAAGGTTATAAAGTGTAACAATTGCATTCCCACTCAAACCTGAAACATATAAGTTTGAACCTGTTTGGTAAATATCAAAGTCAGAACTCTCTACCTTTACTGTATTATCAATACTATTAGGAGTCTTAGGTTTATAGAACAACTTAAATTCAGCCATACAAGTATTAGGATCTCCATTCGCTGTTTTATAGTTTGCTAATTTAACCATAGTAGCACCTTCAATAGGTTCATCGAAAAACACTCTTTTAACACTGCTGCTATTTTCAAAAGTTCCTTCAACAACTAATTCTCCGTCATCTCTTGCATCTTTTACAGTAAAGAATTTGTAGTCTCCTATTCTACCATTAGAGTTATTTTGTCGAGGCAAATACTCAAAACCTGTAAGCGTATAAGCCGAATCAACTTCAAAAACAATAAAATGAGGATATGCAGGTTTTGCTCCTCCCGACCAAGCCGAATGCCAATAGGTAGACTCGTCTCCATCAATAGCATAAATACCTCGTCCATTAGCAGCACCTTCTCCTGTTGTTTCTTGAGTGCTAACTCTCGCCATTCTCATACGACTTTGTGGCACATAAACAAACTGAGGATCTTCTCCTTCAATACCTGTTACATCAACAGGGATTATAATCTTTTTACCAGCACCTGCTATAGTAACCGCTTCGTCTATCTTTCCAGCAACTACAGGCTCAGCACTATCATCAGAACGATTATATCTCAACACTTCTAATTCTTGCACAGAACCAGTTCCTGTTGATCCTGATTTTGTTTCAACAACCAAGAAATAACGATAGTTTTCGCGAGTATCCACGCCTATAGAGATAAGATCAGTAAGGTCGAAACCAAACTCCATTGCATTTTTATTTATCACATTATTGTATCTACCCAAAAGAGGCACAGGGCTAAGACCCGCATAATTAAAGTGCTCTGCTACTATAGTTTTATCAGGAACAGTAGCATTAGGATTGCTGCTTACACCTATAGATAGTTTCACATTACAACGTTCGTTATAATCCATTTTAATGCGGAACACATCAAGAGGTTTATGATTTTTACGAATGTAATAAAGTTCAAGACTTAATCCTCCTCCGTAAGATTTAGCTAAGCTATAAGGAACATAAACACAACCTTTATTATGGTTAGAAGCAGATGTACCCCAAGAATTCATTAAGATAAAAGCACCTAATTCATCTTCATCTTCTACTCCATCACCATTCATATCGCACCAAATATTATCATCATATCCAGAAAACACAACGCCGTGGTCGATAGCTTCCCCATATGCAGCAGTATAATATTTACCTTCAGCATTTTTCTGTAGATCCCAACCGTTAGTTGCAGCAGGAGCACCTACAACTCCTCCTTCATTAAAAGAATCGTCTCCCAAATGGTTATACATCCACCACTTGATATATTCAATAGCCTCATCTGTTCCTACCTTTATGTTGGCTGTCTTTTCTAAACGATTGTCCATTGCAGCTCGCCACTTATCATAACCATTCATCCAACCATATTCGGGATAATCAGTCGTGCGATACGAACCGTCCCACAGTGTTGTATTATACAAAAACGCTGCAGAGGCTGTAGAAGTAGGAGTTCCATAAGTACGAACATTAGGAATACCATTAAAGATAGCCATATTTTCTTTGTCGGAATTCTGACCAGTTAGTAACCACGTAAAATGAGAAGGGTATCTGTTATTAATTTGTTTTCCGCTTAAATCTCTATAATTGTTTATTTCAAAAGTAAACATATGAGAAATACGAGAAGCAGAACCACAAGAGCCGCCACTCTGATTTACAACAGGCGACATATATTTAGATGTTGTATGGTCTACAGCATCTGGTAAAGTTGTGCGTAACATTTGCAATTGTTGCAAAGTTTCACTAATTTCTTGAGAGGAAACATACTCTATGTTTTCCTTTTCTTGGTAATCGGTTTGCGAATTAACATTAGCTCCTATAAACAAAGCCAACAGTAATAAACCCGCGTGTTTGAATTTCATGTTTTTCTTGTTTTATTTATTATATTATTAGTATTTCAAAAAATATTCGTCATATCAACCAAGTAACTAAGAGAATAAACTCTATACGTTTCCTTGTTTGAGATGACGAATGCATTCTCGATGTTAAAACTACTCGCTTAACACCTCTGCTATTTTTGCAGGAATAGCTTCTCCTCTTAATGTTCTATCAACGATTGTTCCGTCAGGAGCAAAAAGTATAATAGTAGGAACGCCAGTTATTCCATATAGTTCAGTAGGAATTTGTTGTGCGTCTAATATTTGAGGCCAAGTAAGACCGTGTTCTTGTATTGCTTTTTCAGTTGCATCTCTTTTATCCCAAACAGCAACACTTAAAAGTTCAAACTTATCACCTTTATACGTTTCGTAAGTTTTAGCAAGATTGGGAATTTCTCTAACACAAGGACCACACCAAGAAGCCCAGAAATCAACTAACACATACTTACCTTTACCCACATAGTCAGACAAAGAAACAGAAGTTCCATCAGGATTACCATTTTCGATAGTAAAATCAACAAACATTTTACCAGGAGCAGTATTAACTAAAGCTCTTTGTGCAGCCATTGGTTTTGCTACAAATTTATGTTTTTGAACCTCTTTATCTAAAATAGAAAATATTTCTTCAGCTTCTTCTGGAGATAAGTTGCTCACTAAACTACTGAATGCCAATATAGCCAAACCATTATCTTTGTTATCTTGAATAACTTTAATAGAAAACTCTTTGAACTCAGCATCACACTTAGCTACTGCTTCATAATAAGCATCAGGGCTTTCATCGTAAAGAGGTCTTAAAGAACTACGTTTTTCCATAAAAGAACGCATTTCTTTATAAAATGCAGTAAAAGCTTCATTAATAGGAGCTACCGTGTAAGTATTCAAATCAGAAAAATCCATATTAATAATTCCTTCCTCTGGAATAAAGTAAACACCCATTCTGTCTGATTGTACTTTTAATATTGTGGCTTTATTAGCTTCGCCTGTAAAAGAGAATTTTCCGTCAACAATTTGAGTACTATCAATATTAGCATCAAGATTGTCGTCTTTTAAGAACACCCAAGAATCGTTTAATTCTTCAGGCGCAGTACCTTCAAGTGTGAAAGTTTTTTTAGGAGTACAAGACACAATCATTAGTCCTGCACAAAACATCATTAACAAGTTCCTTGTTTTCATTTAGATCAAAATTTAGTTGTTTAATAGTTTAACTGTTATATTATAAAGGTACAAATATACAACAAAATAAATTACAAGCTTATTGTTTGCAAAACTTATTCGATTGAGTTGAGGTTTTACCCTCTCTCCTCCCACTCTACCGTGTCCTCTAACTCTCTAAAACTGCCCTCGATGCCAAGCTCTTGACAAGTTAATTCGAAGTGGCAAAGGGCAATTCCTAAGTCATTGACGGCAAATCGACCTGTATTCTCTACGCTGAAAAGAAGTTTATTATCGGATTTGTTTTAGCTTTAAGTTCTTCACTCAAAGGCACACCAGTGTAAGTTCTAACCGATTTGCGTTGTTTAATGGTTTCTATTATAGACATCATTGGTATTTATATAATAAGATTAAAATAGATAAAGAATAAGGCTGCTTTCAAACAAGCAAATCTAATAGCATCTGTATTCCAGCGTTGGAAGATTTAAGTATATTTTCGGCTCTATCGTTTGAGAACAAAAACTTTTTCGATACGAGTTTGTCTTTATAAGCAGCAGCAATCCATACCGTACCAACAGGTTTTTCAATAGTTCCGCCATCGGGTCCAGCAATACCAGAAGTAGCAATAGAGCAATCGGCGTGTAATATTTGTTGAGCTCCACAAGCCATTTGCTCTACCACTTCTTTGCTTACCGCACCATATAGTTCTATGTCTTTTTTATTTACCTTAAGTATTTCGTTTTTGGCTTCGTTGGAATAAGAAACAATCCCTCCTTTAAAGTAATTCGACGAGCCCGGAATAGCAGTAAACAGAGAAGCTATTTTACCTCCCGTACAACTTTCTGCCAAGCCCAGACTTAAGCCTTTAGTTATTAGAAGTTCGTGTAGAATATGTTCTTTCACTTATTTTCTTTTTTCTCTTAAACCTTTTACTGCAAACCAAAAACCTACAAATACAAAAGGAATACTCAATAATTGACCCATATTAAGCAACATTCCTTCCTCAAAAGCTTCTTGATTGTTCTTGAAAAATTCTATAACAAAGCGTGAAAGGAAGATACCTATCATAAAAACTCCGAATATTAATCCCGAATATTTATAATCTTTACGCTTCCAATACATATACATACACACACAAGAAGTTAATATATAACACAAAGCTTCGTAAAGTTGTGTAGGGTGCGAAGGCTGAGTAAATACAGGCTCCATACCTTTCATATAAAGATTTAGATTATCGATGTAGCGAAAAGCCCAAGGAGCATCGGTAACGTGCCCGTATATCTCGTGATTCATTAAATTGCCCAAACGAATCATTGCCGCAGCAAAACCAACAGGAACAACCAATCGATCTAAAGTCCACAGCATACTTTTACGTGTTACCCATTTAGAATATAACCAGACACCTATTACAATACCAATCGTTCCGCCGTGACTTGCAAGTCCTCCCTCCCACACTTTAAGAATATCCAAAGGGTGGCTTAAGTAATATGCAGGCTCGTAGAATAAGCAATGCCCTAAACGAGCACCCAGCGTAGCAGAAACAAACACATAGAAGAAAAGCTTGTCGAACCATTCGGGGTTAAGCTTTTCGTTTTTCCATATTCTTTCTACTATAAAATATCCTATAGCGAAACCCAAAGCAAACAAGATACCATACCATCTTACTTCCCAGTCTATTCCGGGAATAGTGAAGGCTACTGGATTGGCTGTCCAAGTTACAAAAGATAGGGTCATACTAATTTTCTGATTAAGTCTTCTTTATCTCCGTAAATCATATCTATAATAGGTAGCTCTATCATTGTGTACGCTCCTGGTTGTTGCTTAAATCCGGCACGAGCCACAGCTACTAAAACCTGAGCTGTAAGAGCTGGATTGTTTATTCGCATATTAAAATCCATAAGTTGATTATGCGTTTTACCCGAAACTCCTTTGCGAACAAGGTTTACTCCGTGTCCCATATCGATATAATTATTAACGTTATCGACTTGAGTAACGTGAGTTTCGTCGTGAGCGAAGTAATCGTCAGCTTTAATAGCTTTCGCTACTTCATCAAACTTATATCCATCTTCAACTTCTATATAAACCATTCGACGATGAATGCCTTGCCCTGTAGGTATTGTTACAGACAATGCTGCACGTACTCCTTCTATTGCTTTCACAGCAACGGTATGTCCCATACTCATTCCCGGTCCAAAGTTTGTATAAGTTACTCCTTTAGGAACTATTGCTTCCATAAGAGCGCGAACAACTGAATCACTTCCTGGATCCCAGCCAGCAGAAATCACAGATACGGCACCAGCTTCTTTTGCTGCTTTGCCTAATTCGCGGCGTAAGTCAACAATACCTCCGTGTATATCGTAACTATCTACAGTATTAATTCCTAAGGCAAGAATTTCTTTTGCTTGTTTTTCTACGCTTCTTGTTGGTGTGCAAAGAAAAGCAACGTCAACATCTTTAAGTTTTGTAATACTATCAACAACCTCAAGATGCGCAATCTCACGAGGTTTATCATTTGCGTTTCTGCGTACTACGCCAGCAATTTCGAAATCTGGAGAAGCTTCTATTGCTTCCATTACAAACTTTCCTATATTGCCATAACCTACTATGGCGGCTCTTTTCTTAGTCATATCATTATATTTTTATTGGAACTAAATGAGTCGCAAAGTTAAATGTTTTTTTAGAAAACATAGCCAATACGCTTGCAAATATTGCCTTTTCATTACTATACGACAATACTTTTGAGAGGTGAAGTTCTAAATGAATGTTAATCGAGACTTGACAAACGCTTAAAAATTTCGTATCTTTGCATTATGCAGAAAGTATAAAGCCGCTGAGAGATTGTTCTTAGCGGCTTTTTTGTGCTATTTATTGGAGGAAATCGTACTGTAATTTTAAAAAGTCTCGGTGTCTTTTGCTCCAAAACTTGGTGAAATATTTTTTAGTTACACTGAGATTTTTCTTCAACTCACTGTGATGTCGCAAAAAAGTCTTTATCTACTTAATCACACACAGTTTACAAGAAAAAGGATACAGTTAAAGTTGGTAAAATAAGGTTAAAGAGTGAAGAACTATGTGAGCATAGCTCACAAGTTAAAAGTTAAAAACTAAAAGATAAAAGTTGGCGTAAAACGAGTATAGCATCGCTTCGCGATAACTTTTAGTTTTTAACTTTTAACTTTTAACTCTAACTGTTGTTTTCTTCTTAATTTTTTCTGATAAACCATAAACCACAACGGACTGGCAATTCCTTTAAGTATAGCAGAAATTGTGATTGCAATCCACACTCCTGTTATTCCGTAAATAGAAGCTAAAACCATAGCCAAAGGTATCCTTAAGGCATTCAGCAAAACACTTAATACTGCCGGAGGCATAGTCTTACCGTAGCCGTTCCACATTCCCAAAGTGGTAGATTCTAACATCATAAACATCTGACTAAAAGCAACTATAAATAAATAATGACCACCTGCCAGCTTTGCTTCCGTTTCAGGAACGAAAACACCAAAGATATATTCGCCAAAACATATAAAGCTTATTGTTATTACAACTCCTAACGAAAGTAAAGATATTAGCGTATACTTATAAGCTTTGCGTGTTCTATCTAATTTGCCTGCTGCAAAATTTTGCGCTACAAAGGTTCCTAAAGCTGTAGAAAAACCATTTGTTGTATTCCAAGTAATTCCTTCTATCTGACTTCCTGTTGTTTGACTCATAACACCAAGATGTCCGCCATAGAAAGAAGCAATTCGGGCTACATACAAACTAATAATAGCCATAAGGCAACTCATAGCGGCATTGGGTAATCCTAATTTTATTATGCGTTTAGTGTATTCGCTTTTCAATTTAACAAAGTAAGAAAATCTATTAAGTATTCCGTTGCTTCTTTTCATCTGCCAAACAAACAGAGCTACTACTATGGTTTGCGAAATTACGGTTGCTATAGCTGCTCCATCAACTCCCATTTTAGGAATAAACCCAAGCCCAAAGATAAAAAGAGGGTCGAGCATCATATTAAATATCAAACCAGATGTGATTAAATAAAAAGGAATAGAAGTACGCCCTACTCCGTTATACACTCCAGCAAAGGAGTTCGACATATAAACCATAGGGATAGCCAGCGAAACTATATTAAGATAGCTCTCCGCCATAGCACTAATATGAGGTTCGAGATGGAAGAAAGACACAATAACAGACGACAACAACCTGATTATTAGAGCCACAACCAACCCCATTATCAGACCTATTGTTGTTGTATGAGAGGCATAAACCTGTGCTTTATCTAAGCGTTTGCTTCCTATTGATTGGGCAATACTTATCTCTGCCGCTACTTTTGGCAAGTAAGCCAAAGACGTTGTAAGCCACAAAACAATACCAATAGCTCCAACTGCAGCAATATCTTCGCTACCTAATCGTCCGACCCAAGCCATATCGGTAAGAGTATAAGCCATTTGGATAAAGTTAGTTGCCATAATTGGAGTAGCTAACCCTATCAACTGCTTAAAAATAGGCCCTTGAGTAAGTGTTTTAATATTCATATTGAGGCGCAAAAGTAGTAATAAAGACACGAAAACTCTCAACTCTAAAATAAATTATTACATTAGTTATACAGAAATAATTATTTATTGTAATTTTGCAAAACTCAAATTCTCGTAACTTCCTAAAATTATTGCAGATATGAAAAAGGCTTTAAAACTATTTAATTCGGTTAGAGGTAAGATAAATAAGTATTGGCTGGCTATAATCATTTTCGTGATTGTAACTTTCTTACTTGGCGAAAGTAGCATTTTCAAAAGATTAGAATACGACAAACAGATTAACAGACTCGAATCTGACATAGAGCATTACAAAAACCAAAGAGAAGAAAACGAAAAGAAACTGGAAAGTCTTAAAAGCGATAACGAAAGTCTGGAAAAATTAGCTCGCGAACAATATCAGATGACTAAGGAAAACGAAGATTTGTTCATTATTAAAGATTAAAACGAATGGGACCTAAACTAAAAGAATACATCTTTTTTGTATGTGGAATATTGCTTGTACTTTCGGCAGTACTATATAGTATGAGTTGGGAGTTTATTCCTTATGTATATGCTGTAGCCGGAGCTGGTGTTGCTGTGGTTTTCCTTTCATCTCCATATAACGGAGACAACAAAAGACTTAAACGATTGAATGTTCAACAAGCTATAGCTGCTATTCTACTCCCTCTATCTTCTTACTTTATGTTTAAAGATATGAACGAATGGATAGTTTGCCTTCTGGTTTCGGGTATATTACAAAGCTATGTTGTATTTGTTCAAGATTACGAAGAAAAGAAAAACAACAAAGAAGATAAAGAAAAATAATGGAGCGTATTACCAGTCTGCAAAATCCTCGAATAAAGAATATTACGAAGCTTTTATCTAAGGCTAAGGAAAGGAAATCTCAGAATGTTTTTATTATTGAAGGAGCTCGCGAACTTAGCTTAGCTATTGCGGGTGGTTACTCTTTTGAAGAGGTGTATGTTTGTTCTGAGTTATTTGCAAATACAGATTACCCTACAGTATTAGAAAATATACCATCGGAAGTTGTTTTTGAAATAAGTGAGGCGGTATTTAGCAAGATAGCTTATCGTGAAGCTTCTGATGGAGTGATAGCTTTAGCCAAACCGAAAAAGCATTCGTTAGACAATCTTTCTCTTCCAAACAATCCTTTTATTATTATATTAGAGTCGGTAGAAAAACCAGGCAACTTAGGAGCTATACTTCGCACTGCTGATGCGGCAAAAGCCGACGCTGTTATTATCTGCGACTCTTTGACAGATATTTACAATCCAAATGTTATTCGCTCAAGTGTAGGCTGCTTGTTTACTGTTCCCGTAGGAGTTGCTTCAAACGAAGATACATTATCTTTCTTAAAGAAGCACAACATAGAGTCTTTTGCTGCCGAACTTAATGCGGCTCAATGGTATCAAGAAACAGATTACACCAAATCTTGTGCTATTGTTATGGGTACAGAAGCCGACGGACTAACAGACTTCTGGCTGTCTAATGCAAACAAAAGGATTAAAATACCAATGAGAGGAGTTATCGACTCTCTTAACGTATCGGTATCGGCGGCAGTTATTACTTTCGAAGCAATGAGACAAAGAGGTTTTTAACCTTTTTGCCAAGCTTCCCAACTTGCAAAAGCTTGAAGTATTAGCATCTCTAAGCCATTCTTTGTTTCTGCCCCGTATCTTTTACCCTGTTTCATAAACATTGTTTCGTCGGGATTGTACAGTAAATCATATAAAAGATGATTTTCGGTAAGGTAGTGGTAAGGAATGTTAGGGCAATCGTCTACATTAGGCCACATACCAACAGGAGTACAGTTTACTATTACTGTGCGTTCTTCTATAACTTCGGGAAGAAGGTCGGCATAAGTAATTTCATTACCAGACGATTTAGTCCGCGAAACACAAACAGCCTCAACACCTAATTGCTGAAGACCGTAATACACAGCCTTAGCAGAGCCCCCAGTTCCTAATATCAACGCCTTTTTATGGTGAGGTTTCAACATTGGCTCTATAGAGTTTTTGAAACCTATAATATCAGAGTTGTGCCCTACCAGTTTTACTTTGTTTTTGCTTCTTTCAAACACCACAACATTTACTGCTCCTATAAGTTTTGCATTGTTTGTTATGCTATCTAAGAAAGGGATAACCTGCTCTTTGTAAGGAATGGTTACATTCAAACCTTTAAGAGCAGGGTTATTTTTTACTACGGACTTAAACTCATCAATAGACGGAATTTCGAAGTTTACGTATTCGGCGTCTATACCTTCCGCTTCAAATTTATCATTAAAAAAGTTTCTTGAGAAAGAATGTCCTAAGGGATACCCTATTAATCCGTAGATGTCCATAATATTTAAGTTGTTAAGTTAGTATTATTATTTAAGATAGTTATTAATATTAGCTTCTATCCTTGAAGGCACATTGCTAATATCAGCCTTTACAAAAGTCTCTCCTGTAATTTTTTCGTATAGTTCGATGTATCTTTCAGACACACTTTCGCAATAAGCAGGAGTCATTTCCGGAACAGTTTGTCCTTCTTTACCTTGAAAACCATTTTCCATAAGCCACTTTCTAACAAACTCTTTAGATAATTGCTTTTGTTCTTCGCCTTTCTCAAATCTTTCTTGATAACCATCGGCGTAGAAATAACGAGAAGAGTCGGGAGTATGAATTTCATCAATAAGATATATCTTACCGTCTTTCTTTCCAAACTCATATTTAGTATCTACAAGTATTAATCCTTTAGAAGCCGCCATCTCTGTACCTCTTTGAAATAAAGCCTGAGTATATTTCTCAAGTTCTTCATAATCTTCCTTTCCTACTAAACCTTGAGCAATGATTTCTTCTTTAGATATGTTTTCGTCGTGTCCTTCATCTGCTTTAGTTGTTGGAGTGATAAGAGGTGTAGGGAACTTCTGGTTTTCTTTCATTCCTTCAGGAAGTTCAATACCACAGATAGTTCTTTCTCCTGCTTGGTAAGCTCTCCACGCACTACCAGTAAGATAACCTCTGATAACCATCTCTACTTTAAAAGGGTCGCACTTAACACCAACAGTAACCATAGGGTCTGGCACTGCAAGTTTCCAGTTAGGAACAATGTCAGCCGTTGCATCTAAAAACTTAGCTGCTATCTGGTTTAGCACTTGTCCTTTATAAGGAATACCTTGAGGTAGAATAACATCAAAAGCTGATATTCTGTCGGTAGCAATCATCACTAAGATATCTTCTCCTATTGAGTAAACATCTCTTACCTTTCCGTGATAAACATTAGTTTGTCCTGAAAACTTAAAATCTGTAGTAACTAAAGTATTCATAAATTTTTATGTATTAATTTGTTTTATTTTGTCTTCTTTATCGTAAGCATCAACAATACGCTGCACAAGTTTGTGCCTTACTATATCTTTTTTATTAAATTCAATCTGTGCTATACCTTTAACGTCTTTAAGTATACGCATAGCGTGTATAAGTCCCGACCTCTGCGAAGGAGGTAAATCTATTTGAGTAACATCTCCTGTTATAATCATTTTAGCATTCATACCCAAACGAGTTAAAAACATCTTCATTTGCTGAACATTGGTATTCTGTGCTTCATCTAAGATTATTATCGCATCGCTTAAAGTTCTTCCTCTCATAAATGCTAAGGGAGCTATTTGTATCACCTTGTTTTCTAAATGCTCTTTAAGTTTAGCCGTAGGAATCATATCTTCGAGCGCATCATATAACGGTTGTAAATAAGGATCTATCTTATCTTTCATATCTCCAGGTAAGAAACCAAGCTTCTCTCCGGCCTCAACAGCAGGGCGACTAAGTATAATCTTTCTAACTTCTTTGTTTTTAAGAGCTCTTACCGCCAATGCTATAGCCGTGTAAGTTTTTCCAGAACCTGCAGGTCCGACAGCAAACAACATATCATTCTTATCAAACTTATCTACAAGTTTTTGTTGATTTTCGCTCCTTGCAGTTATAGGCTTACCACTGATACCATATATAATAAGGTTAGCTTGTTTCGCTGGAGCATCATTGTCGTGTTTTCCCTTTACTATTTTAAGAATGGCAGCCTCTGTTAACATATTATATGTCTGATAGTACTGTTCCATTTCTTGTATTTTTTCTTCAAAGCCAACAAGTTCGAGTTCGTCTCCAATAACTTTAATGACATTGCCTCGTGCAACTATCCTTAGTTTAGGATATAAAGATTTGATTAATTGAACATTAGAACTGTTAACCCCATAAAAACTTACGGTGTCTACACTATCTAAAATAATGATTTTCTCTATCATTCGCTGTGTTTGCTATTATGAAAACACAAAAGTAATGAATAATTTTTAATTTATTGATTGGGTTTATCCTACTTATTTGATACTTTTGCATCAAGTTAAAGCAAATTACTCGGTTATGGTTATAAAAAGATATTCTCATCTGTGTTTAATTTTACTTTCGTTACTTTTTGTGATGAATTCTTGCTCAAAAGAAAAAGAGTTAAAGCCTATAAGATTTATCGGAGACTATAATAGAGATTTCAATGATTTGCATAAATTACACTTATCGGCTGCCAATACAATAGGTATTAAATCAATTAAGGATAGAGAAGAGGCTGAAAACCTAAAGAAACAGCTTAGAGAATTAAAATCGTGTAAACTTTACGAAGTTGATAATCTTACATACTCGGTTCCTTTTGTGGTACCTCAAGCTGAAGCTTTAGTTGATAAGATAGCAACAAACTTTGCAGACTCTCTTAAAAATCTTAATGCTCCTCATTACAAACTCTTAATAACAAGTGTTACTCGTACTCAAGAAGATGTAAAACGTTTATCGAAACGTAATTTAAATGCATCAGATACATCAGCACACTTACACGGAACCACAATAGACATTTCGTGGAAAAGATTTATTAAGAATAGCAAAAGTAAAACGGAACTTACCGAAGACCAACTGAAAAAAGTATTAGCCTCGGTGCTTCGCGACCTAAAGAAAGAAGGATTGTGTTATGTTAAACACGAAAAGAAACAAGCGTGTTTTCATATCACAGCAAGATAAAGATTAAATTTTATAAGTATGAACGAACAAATGAAGCAGATTGCCGGACGCCTTAGAGAACTTAGGGAGTCGTTGGATATTACTATCGAAGAAATGGCAAAAGAAGTAGGACGCAACAATGAAGAAATCGAAAAATACGAATCGGGCAACGCTGATATTCCTATGAGTTATCTATTCGATATTGCTCAACGTTTCGACATAGACACTTCTACTTTGTTGTCGGGCGAAGAGCCTCATATGAAATCTTATTTTCTTACACGAAAAGGTAAAGGTGTGAGCGTTGAACGCACAAAGGCTTATAAATATCAGGCTTTAGCTTCGGGTTATAAGTTACCTCAAGCAAATCCTTTTGAAGTAACCGTAGAGCCTAACGACAATCAAATTCACTTAAATTCGCACGAAGGAGAAGAGTTTAACTATATATTAGAAGGCAAATTATTATTCAAAATACGCGAGAAAGAACTTATACTCAATCCTGGCGACTCTATTTATTTCGATTCGTCTCACCCTCACGGTATGAAAGCTTTAGATAATGAACCCGTTAAATTCTTAGCTATAATCCTTTAATAAGAACACAAAATGGTAGAAAGATATTTAGAACAAACAAAGTTTGATAGTCTTGAAGACTTTCGGGCTAACTTCAAGATAAAAGTCCCAGACAATTTTAATTTCGCATATGATGTTGTTGACGAATGGGCAAAAACTAATCCTGATAAAAAAGCTCTTTATTGGGTAAATGATTTAGGAGAACACGTCGATTTCACTTTCAAAGAAATTAAAGAGAAAAGCGATGCTGCTGCCGCTTACTTTCAGTCTCTCGGAATAGGCAAAGGCGATATGGTTATGCTTATTCTTAAAAGAAGATATTGGTATTGGTTTGCGGTTTTAGGCTTACACAAAATAGGTGCAGTAGCAATTCCAGCAACTCACTTACTCACAAAAAAAGATATTGTTTACCGCTGCAACTCTGCCGATATTAAAGCGATTGTATGTGTTGGTGAAGATATTATTATCGAGCATATAAACGATGCTCGTCCTGAATGCCCTACTCTTAAAAATATAATTTCTATAGGACCCGATATACCTGAAGGTTGGGAAGATTTCAGAGAAGGCTTAGAAAATGCTAAACCTTTTGTGCGCCCCGAAAATGTTAATACCAACGACGATATTATGTTGTTGTACTTTACATCAGGAACTACAGGTAATCCGAAAATGGTTATTCACAATTATGCATATCCTTTAGGACATATAATTACTGCCGGTTATTGGCAAAACTTAAAAGAGCATAGCGTACATCTAACTCTTGCCGATACAGGTTGGGCAAAAGCCGCTTGGGGAAAACTTTATGGACAATGGATAATGGGTGCTTGCGTATTTGTTTACGATCACGAAAAATTTATTCCTGCCGAATTGCTTAAAATTATGGAGCAACATAAGATTACTTCTTTTTGTGCTCCTCCTACTGTATATAGATTTATGATTAAGGAAGATATAACTAAGTACGATTTATCTTCTTTGGAGTATTGCGAAATAGCAGGCGAACCACTTAATCCTTCTGTATTTCAAGCATTCTACGAAGCTACAGGATTAAAACTTATGGAAGGATTCGGACAAACCGAAACTACAGTAACTATAGCAAACTTCCCGGGTATGACTCCCAAGCCGGGTTCGATGGGAGTGCCAAGTCCTGCATACGATATGGACTTAATTACTCTTGACGGACGCAGTTGTGAAGATGGAGAGCAAGGCGAAATTATTTTCAGGACGGATAAAATAAAACCTGTAGGTTTGTTTATGGGATATTATCGCGATAAAGAACTTACTGAAAGTGTTTATTCTAACGATGTATATCGCACAGGAGATATTGCTTGGCGAGACGAAGATGGTTATTATTGGTTTGTTGGTCGCAACGACGATGTTATAAAAAGTTCGGGCTACCGCATCGGTCCATTTGAAGTTGAAAGCGCATTAATGACACACCCTGCTGTAGTTGAGTGCGCCATAACTGGAGTTCCCGACGATGTGCGAGGACAGGTTGTGAAAGCAACTATTATACTTTCTGCTGCATACAAGGATAAGGCTGGTCCAGATTTAGTGAAAGACATTCAAACTCACGTTAAGAACGTTACGGCTCCTTATAAATATCCTCGCATAATTGAATTTGTAGAGGAATTGCCCAAAACAATAAGTGGCAAGATTAGACGAGTACAGATAAGAGAAGAGAAGAAGTAAGGTTAACAACTTTATTTCGCAATAAAAAGATAGAGGGTGTGTCATTGCTTTTGACACACCCTCATTTCTTTAATATAATCTTCTATACTTACTTCTTATTGAACTTCAATACTATAACTTCATTATCGTTCATTATACGAAGCATATATACACCCGGAGTTAGGTTAGATACATCAAGAGTCCGCTCTTTAAGATTTTCTTCAATCAAAATAGTGCGACCACTTACATCAATCATCTCTACTCTATCCAGACTTTCAAAGCCATGACGAAGGTTCAACGTTGTTGCTACTGGATTAGGATAGATAGCGATATTCTCTATTGATATTTTATCGATTCCAGTTTCTCCGTAAAGAATAGTGTAAGGATCACTTGCCGTTCCGTAACGATTGTTTGCTTTGAATACAATCTTTTCATTATCGGCAAGATATTCTGTTTCCGTTTCGTGATCGTAAATCTTGAAAGTGATTTCATCTCCCGTTTCTCCGTAAACCATTAAGAAACCTAAGTGATCGTGAGTCAAACCTTCTTGGAAAGAAAGCATAGCGTTTCCTCGACATTCTCCGTTAACAAAGGCTGCCACTTCTACTTGTTCGCTCTTGATTTCTTTATCTTTTATCACAACTCTCGAAGTAAGAGTCATATTGTTAGCGAAACGACGATAGTCGGTATTCCAATAAGTTTCTTGTAACTCTGCTTCTGTTTCTGAGTTTCTCAATCCTACTATCACATTAGGATAATTAAAATTGAAGCCTGTCGCATTTTCAGAGTAATACATATATCCCTTACCTGGTTTCAAATAAGTAAGAGAACCTATCCAACCGTTGCCTACGTTATAGACACTAAATCCGCTTTGAGCTTTAATTTGATCACCTTCTTTAGGAGTAAATCCTGCCAATGCACTTTCAACAGTTGTTGAGAATTGAGGAGTATAACCAATCCAATTCCAACCCTTAGAGATAGCAATCGGTGTTTTAGAAGAATTAACAGGTGTTCCCATCATATTAACAGTCTGATCGTTTGTTACTGCCACCATATAACTGTTTTTTACAGATACAGAAGTTAAATCTCCAGCCCAAGGATTTGCATCTAAGTAAGCATTCTGTCCCTTGATTTGGATAGCATTGGTACTCATACTTTCTTTCATCTGAGCTAACAAATCTGGAGAGGAATTTTCCACATTTACAGAAAGCCAGTTCCAACCTCCAAGCAAGGCAATTTGTTGTTCTATTACGTTTTTAGCATTGAAAACAACAGGTGTCTGCATCTTAGCATATTTGGTTTCGTCGGAATCAAATTTAATTGTAACCGCACTACCATTTTGCATAGTTGCGATGCTCGGATAGATACGTCCTGTACTTGCATCCCAGAATTTGAATTTAAGCACTTTATCATCGTGAATTGCATTGCCATAAACATCTATAAATAGGTAGTATGCATTGTGAGAAGCAATATATATAGGTTTAGTTACACCCACGCAAAGATCACCAATAAATGCAGCAAGAACATCGTCGCCATC
The DNA here is from genome assembly GCA_029916745.1 of Dysgonomonadaceae bacterium PH5-43. NCBI lineage: Bacteria > Pseudomonadati > Bacteroidota > Bacteroidia > Bacteroidales > Dysgonomonadaceae > Dysgonomonadaceae bacterium PH5-43. The sequence goes on from JARXWK010000004.1 coordinate 91,713, forward strand.
TTCTTGTGGAGCACCTTCAATCTGAAGAAGTCCAACAAGACTCATAGACATTGCATACTTCTGAGGATCTACACTCCAACCTGGCTGTTCACCTGTTACTTTCAAAGAAACTGGGAGCAACTTCTGAACGTTGTTAGTTCCTGTTAGCATAATAGCCGTTTCGTAGTTTCCAATATTTATTCCCGGAGCGATGCTGAAAGTCAGTTCTTTGGTAGCCTGAGGCTGTAAAGTACCTGAAGCCGCATTCACACTCAACCAGCTTGGTAATCCATCGATGTAATAATCAGCCGACGTACCTCCTGCATTCTGAATTGTAGCCTTAAATGTATGGTTAGCACCTTCTTCTATTACCATATCAACCGATTCGGTTAACCAGTTCAACGGGTTCTTGTTTACATAAACCGTCCACAAGATTGGTTGACTCTCATTTCCACGCATATCTAAGATTCCTTCAGCAGAAATTTCAAGCGTTACACCTTCTATTCTGTACAGTTCTTCTGTAATATTGAATACAATCTTATTGTTTGAAGCCGTATAGGTATAGTTGTCTCTTATTTCCAAAACAATAGGAGCATCAATCACACTTGCGGCAACATTGCTGTCCACTACACTGTTTCCTCCCATGGTACGAGCAGCCTTCATTACATCGCTTGTCAAAGCCGTTACAAGATAAGTACCATCAAGTGATTTAGTCCATACTTCAAATGGATAGTAAGAAAGCAATCCTGTTTCAGTTCCGGCAAGCTTATACTTCTTATTCTTCTGAATTACCGATGCACTCAAAGCAGAGTTCCATACACGAAGCTCGTCGATATTTCCTTTGAAATATTCAGAGGTTTGTCCATTGCTTGCGTTGTATTTTGCACCCAGATAGTAGAAACCTCCAGAAACATCTCCACTAAATACCGAACTTGAGAAAGAAGCTGTTGCTTTTCCATCGATGATAGCAGTTGCCATACCGTTGCGTTTCACAGACAATGCCACTTGATGCCAGTTATCGTCTAACAAGTTAGCAGTAGTCAGTATCTGCTTGTTCTCTCCTGCAGTAAGTATAAGATTATGTTCGGCATCCAATCCGATAATTGCAGTAGAACCTACCGACAATAAGGTTACCGCTCCTTGAGAAGCACCCTTGAATTGGAATTCGATCGTGAAGTTGTCAAAGTAACGGAACGGAAACTCTCCTGCCGGTATTGTGGCATACTGATTGGTTCCATTGAATGACAACGATTTTCCCTTAGGATAGATATACCAATCGGTATTTAGAGTCAGATGACGAGAACGAGCTTTATCCATAGCGGTTGCCCCTTCTGCTTCGTCCAGTTTCCAATAGCCGATTAGGTTTGGTTCGGTTCCTGCTTTGTTAATGCCTTTAACCAAAGACATTTCTACACTTGTGTGTACAGTACTATAGAAATGAAGTCCTGCAACCGCTCCCTTAAATCCACTACCTAAGTTGTTGGCATTACCTACATACAAACGTCCTTGTGTAGGAGGTTCGTTCGTGAATGCTTTATTGACAAACAAGCTTACAGCGTCTGGTTTACCGTCTTCGTAAGCGTAAACAGAAACTTTCTTGTTTTCGCGATCATAAGACATTCCGATATACTTCCAAGTACTCGATGTATTATTGATTGCAGGGATAGACGTTTGAGTTTCGTTACCTATCTTCACTACAGCATGTCCTGTAGCATCAAAACCTAAGGAGATGAAGTTATCGTTTTCTCCATAAGAGAAGATAGTACCTGCAGTGTTGTTGGTACGTTTGAACCAAGTTTCGATACTAAATGAACTGCCAGTTGATATAGGAAGTTCGGTATAAGCATAGCCTGCTCCTGTGAAATTCAATCCAGTATTCGGATCAGCAATGCTTGAAGCATTCAACAACCCAGTAATCTTGAATCTGTTCTTCGTAAGCATCGCTGTTTGAATATCTTCATTGAATGTAATAGATATTTCGTCGCTTGCCGTCAATACGCCGTTAACTGGTGCTGGTTGTCCCAATGCTTCGGGGCGTGTCAGATCTTTAATACCAGTAGCTACTTCCGAAGACGATTCTGAGAAAATAGTAAGTATCTTTCCATCTTTGTCGATATTCGCACAAACAGCCGTTGCTCGAAGTTCGTAAGTAGCATCGTCGACGCTCTTCATATTCCAATCGTAAGTAATATTCGGATCGCTATTGGATAGCAAAGTCTTAACGCCCGTAGCATTATCATATACTTTCTGATCGGCATAGAATTTCATAATTTGAGTCCATTCCACATCGCTCGTCTTCCTATATTCTAATTTAACATAAGCGAAGTTGGGGTAGTCGCGTTCGAATCCGTCAAGGACGATACGCAATACATCTCCCGTATCGGTATTTACAATCCAGTTATTACTTGGAGCCTTGATATTCACATCACTACAGCCAGGAGTAAACTCAACACTTACGAAAGTAGTATCTGCAATTACCGGTAGGAAAGTGGTAGGGTCGCTTTGGCATTCCGAACGAAGAATCAAACCGATATTTTCATAGGCATCGGCAGTTCCTTTTCCTACAGTCAATGTTTTTTGCAATACTTCACCTGCTTTTACAAGGAACATACGTCCGTTTCCAATCACACCGCCATCAATCTTCAATTCTGCCCCATAAGGATTAGTTTCTTCATCTACGATTAGCTGGAACCAAACATCTTCGCCTGTCTCTGACTCGTTTTTCAGATCGAGCGTAAATTTAGCCGTTTTATTAGATGGTACGTTTAGTATTTGGTCTGGACCGTTTACACTTATTACCGGCACCTCTATTTGCATTGTAGCTTCCGCTAATATATATTGTCCTGGACGGTAATATTTACTTACATAACCATCTTCGTATGGACAAGAAGTACGACCTCCCAAAGGCTTGAAAGCAATTGTTCCGGAAGAAGTTGTTCCGTAGTCGACTGTTATCTCATCGTCATCACCTTCTTCTTTTAATACGAAACCAATAGTCATTGTCTCTTCCTTTTCTTCTGAGTCGCTCTTTTCGCCCTCGGCGATATACTCCATACTCATATTTACTTCCATACCGATACCCATAACGTCAGCTCCAGTTACATAACCAATAGTTGGATTAAGTACCCAATTGAATGTTGTAGTAGTAGTTTTGGAAGTACCGATTGTTTTCGACCACTCGATACCTGCACCTGCACCAAAGCTGTAATTACCCAGCTTTTCCATTTCTACTTTTTCTTTCTCATTCTGAGCCAATACTTCTATCCAGCCATTTATCTGGTTGTTGAACCACATTACCGAGTCTTCGGTAAATTCCGCCATATCATAAGCTCCGGGGAAATAGATAGTATAACTTGGTCCTGTATGGAACTTGTCTGCACTCGAGGCTTTACTTCCGAATGCCTTTTTGTCGGTATTTAGTTTACCAAAATTAACATCATCGTGCGGTAAGTTAGATACATAAATCGGAGTTTGAATATTTCCACCTACTTGAGTTCCCTTCGGAAGAAGTAATTTCGCCAAGTTATCTCTCCATTTAGGTATCATAATCTCTTCCAACTCAACCTGCGTATAAGCAAAGCGAGTATCGAAGGTTTGTCCGTATGCAAGAGACACTGCAGGTGCGATAGAATAAGCACCTTCGGAATGCAAGGCATTACCGCCAAGGTAGTTCTTCTGAATGCTTATTGCATTTGTCAATCCATATTGAATATTGGTTGAATTACCTATAAATACGTCTCCTCTATGCCCCACATACAACGGATCGTCGGAGGTTTCGAAGCGTTCGGTAAAGGTTACAGTATTGGAGGTTTCTTCAGCACTCGACCAAGTTTGCTCCATATTCATACCGCCACTTAAATCTATTTTAGTTTCGGTAGTTGTGATTACTCCCGCTCCCAAACCAACAAAAGTAGTGATCTTCGGACCGAAAGAAGTAGTCAGATTCATTGTTTCCTTCATACCATCGCTGATATTAGAGCTTGTATTGGTTGTTACAGTCGAGCCTTTTTCAATATAAGCATAACTTAAACTTCCCGGAGGGTCGCGTAAAATCGCTGTAATCTGATCAGGACCAGAAGTCACAAAGTCGGTACCCGTTGTTTTGTCTCCCAAGTGCCATACGCTCATCGGCGTATCTCCTTGATCCCAATAATAACTGGCATTACCAATCTTGATGGTTCCCAACAGCGAATGCTTACCAGTAGTTAAGTCGGGAGCACCTGCGGTAAACGTATAGGTTGCTCTTCCGTTTTCGTTCATTTCAATACCTTCAGGAGCAACCAAAGCTACATCGTTAGACATATTTACGATTCCCTGATTTATCGGATAGTTGTATTCTACCTCTCCGTTCTTGTATTGCTCGTAAGCTTCGAATGCAAAGGTATATTTCTTGCCTTGTTTGAACACTGGCATACCGAACAAATATCCCTTAGTTTCATCCCATAGGGTAATCGTTTCCTCTGTGTCCATCAGTTTATCTTCGATCACGTAGTCTAATTCACCGAAATAATCTACCGTGCGAGCTCCTTCACGTTGTTTAGCACTGAATGTCGGAGTTGCCTGGTAATACGTTTTCCATTCGGCATGGTAACGTACCGTATCCGATTTCTCAACGTGTTCGTAGTAAGGTACCATTCCCGGACGTGTAACCAATACACTATCAGTCCAAGTGCGTACGCTGGTTTTCAGCATATCATCGTTCGAAACAGCAGCCATACTTAAATCAAGTACTTCTTTACGGTTGTAAATATCGTCCTTATACCCAGGCGCAGTGATAGTACCTATATTATATACCTCAGGGTAAAGCCAAGCAACAAATTCTCCCGTAACATCACTAATGGTTATAACTACATTTTTCTTACCATATTTTACCTTAGTCTGATCATCGTTAAGACCGTCTTCTTTCTTCCATTGACCGTCGTTGTGCTTGAAAGTTTCTTCCTTATCTGTACTCTGAAGGTCGTACGGTTGACGAGCTGTTGTTAAAGTAATAGTCGATGCACCGGTATTGTTTACCGATTCGCCAAAGCCAAGCGGTTTGTCGTATTCGGTCAAACCACCAACTACGCGTCCTATAACTTTAACTCGAGTTTGATCGTAGAACGTACGTCCCGTTTCATTCTTATTATATCCACCTTCTGGCATAGTTAGATAACCATCGTTCAAGAAGGTATGTCCTGTTTTCACTACACGTACGGTGTGTTCGCCTATAGGCACACTAATTCGAAACGAACCGTCGCTTGTGTTGGTATATGCTGTTCCGTTGGGGTTAGTTACCACTTGCCCATCTATTTCGAAATTACATCCTTCCACAGGATAGTTTCCTCCATCGTAGATAACTATACCGCTCACGTCGAACGAAGAAACGTCGGAAAAGTCGGTACTGTTATGCACTAAGGAGTTATTGCTCACATAGCGCAACTGACTGGTAGGGTTGAATTTGTGTACGCCACAGAAAGGAACAATGTCGTAGCTGGTTCCTTCTCCACTGAAAGGAATTCCTCGAATCTGGTAGTTACCGTTAGCGTCGGTAATGGCTTTCAATACCAACTGGTCGCGGGTAGGTATGTTTCCATCGCTAATCAAAGTATGGCGACCGTGGTTACGATTAAATACAGTCCCCATACGGGAAATATCAAAGAAGTAACCCTCCTCTCCGTTCTGTCCGTCCAAACTTTCGTCAAACGTCCAGTATGCTTTCAACTTATCTTCGGCTCCTGTCAAGATGCGGTTATAATCTTTCTGGATTTCATCGATAGACAAAGCCCGTCCCCATAAACGACATTCGTCAATGTTTCCTTTGAACGAATATCCCATACGGATTCCCATGCCTTCTGTTGCCGTAACGGTAACATTATGGTTTGCCTGGTTTGTTTTGATCTGAATATCTGATAAATCTTCATCATTCATGATATAGCAGGTAAGCTTACCACCGTTGCGTACAAGAGCTATATGCGAAAAGCGCGCTGGCAGAATACCTGTTGTGGAAGTCAAGATAGTTGAAGTTCCTGCTACATTCTTTATTCTTATCTGGTAGCGATTCGATCCTGAAATAGGAGCCAAATAGAGAGAGGCATAGTTGCCTAATTCTGCTACTTTCACTTCCGCAGTGATCGACGCATCTGGATTCAACCAAAATTGATAAGTAAAGTTACCATTAACGATCGCATTGTAATAAGCGGCTTCGGGCTTCCAGTAGAATGTATTTCCTTCTCCTGTAGACTTCAAACTCTGGTATTGCGATTCGTTTTCTTGTAAGTCGTTACGCACTACCGATACGTTTACACCTTTTACCGATTGTCCAGAGCCATAAGTTATACGTCCAGAAACAATACCCAGCGATTGGGAGAATCCGATATCCTCTGCCGATTCTAAAGCCGTCATATCCTGTCCGCAAACCTGATAAAGGGTTACCCGGTAGAGATAATACACACCAGGCATAGCTTTATCGTCGGCAAAAATATAGTTCGGATCACTTGTGTTTACCGTACCAATTTCGGTCCATGTATCTATCGGATTGTTAGCAACCCTGCGGAACACTTTGTAGCGGTCGGCTTCGTCACTGATTTTCTCCACTTCCCACTCTAAGCGCACTTGGTTGCTATACTCACCTTTAGTGGCTTTGACTCCTTTGAGTACGGTATTTCCAGTAGTATTAGCGACAGCTTCAATAGAGGTAAATACTTTTCCGAATGCTTCAATCTCCATGCGGTATGTGTACGATTCGCAAGAAGAAGTAATGGGTCCGTCTAAGTATTCCACCTTTCCTTTTCCATCAAAACGCATCGCTCCTGTTATATCCGAAAAACTTCCTCCACTAACACTCCGCATAATTTTATAACTATAGGACGTATTATTCTCTAATTGTGTCGGTACGGTTGCATAAATACGAATTCCGGTTTCCTCTCCAACTGCTCTGAATGAAGAAATAATAATCTGGATAGTTTTATCCACAATTACATATTTAGTGTTAATGGCATGAGGTTCATCTGGAAGTGTTTCTGCATCTTCTACAAATGAAACGGCATATTCCCATTCTTTGTCCCAGTCATCATTTGTAGTAGTGAGTGTATGAGTATAAGTCTGAGAGATCGATTCGCTTTTGATACTCTCGCCTGTTATACGAGTCCAAGCACCGGTGCTTTCTTTTTCTCTCTTATAGATATACCACTTACCGACCAATTTACTGGGATTTGAGGCTGCCCAGGCAAAGGTTACTTTTTTGGTCCATTGATCAAAAGTTCCTACTAAGTCGATAGGATATGGTATGTTGGTTACTGATGCAGTAATTTTCCCATCTACTCGTGCTGTTAAATAAAGAGTATCTCGTTGTTGAGTTGTTGTATGTGTTACTCCTTTGCTGGGTTGATAGTTGGGAGTGAAAACAAATTCCACTCTTTGGTGTTCAGTAAGATTAGGGGCATCAGCAATAACAAGCCTTCTGGAATCTGCGCTGGAATAGCTATAGTTGCCGTTAATATAAATACCTCCGACAGAGACGATTCCTGCTCCCTTTTCGACTCGTGTTACATAGTTATTTGGGTCAAGAGGGTTGGTATATGTTGATGTTCCTCCATAGTCCCAAAATTCATTCCCCCGTTTGTTTGAAGCTATAAGATTACCAGAATCATCTCTCCTTTCCAAATAATTCCAAATATTATTATTCGTACTAGAAAGTGGATAAGTTGACAGGTAATCGTAACCTAATGTATAATAACCTTGAATAGAGGCTCCAAGAGCCGTTTCTTTGCAAAATACATTATATAGATATGTATTACTGAAAGGTTCCCCGATTATTCCACCTCGTCCATAACTACCCGCAGAAGCAATGGAAATATCAGACACGCATCGATTCATCGTAAGCGAAGCTTCAAGTTTACCGATTAATCCCCCAATAGCATAATCATTATAATCCTTATATTGTTTTTCATCTCCGGTATAGAAATAAAAGCTATAGCCGACTAAATGACAATCTTTCATTACAAGACTAACGCCAGTGCCACCTCTTACATGTCCGATCAAACCACCAGCTCGGAAATAGCCCTCACTGACGTCTATTAAATCTATAGTCCCCACACTGGCCTTACATCTTGAAATACTAACCGTTCCCGAAACGTCAAGCAAACCAATCAGCGCACCAGTGCTCACACCTCTAAATTTAAATTTACTAACGGCATTTAAATTAATGTTTTCCAGCATTAGTGTGCCTGTAGAGTGTCCTATCAAACCTGCTGAATTATGTCCGGTTTTTATTGTAGTAGCATAAGTAACGCCTAAATTCTTAATCACGGCATTTTCTGTTCTCGCAAATAGTCCAGAATATTCGTAATAATTCCAGGAAACATTACTAAGCGTAATCGTATAACCAGCTCCATCGAAAGTTCCGGAAAATTTTCTGTCATATCCAATCCGCCAGGTAGAAGTTGTAATATTAGCACCAAGCTTCCAATATTTGTTATTGTAATTCCCCGACTGAATATTGGTTTTCATAGATGCCAAATCAGAGGAGCTCCATATTACATAGGGATCCGAAGAAGTTCCGGAGCCTGTAATCGCTTGCGCATCCTGCCCGAAGAAGGAGAATGCCATTAATAAAACAAGGACACAAAGTCCACGATTCATCGAACGAATTCGATGCCGTTTCTTAGTCAAATAACTTGAGAATGTCATCATAAATATTGTTTTAATTGTTATAAATAATTTATATTAATTTTTTTAACATTAATAATGACAAAGGTAATTATTGAACAAAAAAACGATCTTGCCGATTCAACAAAATAAATTGCCGATTCAACAAAATTACAAACAAAAGCTATTAAACTTACAAAAAATTAAGAATTTGCATTTATCCAGTGACTCGGAGAAAGCCCCTCGCGCTTTGAAAACTCCCTCGTGAAATGACTTTGATTAGCATAACCAACCTTTTCGCTTACACCACCAATGGAAAGTTTTGGATTACAAGTAAACAATTTTTTTGCTTCTTCTATGCGTAAATCATTTACCCATTCATTAAATGTACGGTTGTAAACTGAGTTAATGTGTTTTGAAACGTATGTACGATTAGTCAAAAATTCTCGAGAAAGATGATCGATAGTAATACCCTTTTCCGTAAATCTTTTCTCTTCTATCCAACAACTTATTTTTTCTACAATTTCACCTTTGGTAATAGTCTGCTCTTTAACATCAACTAACGTAGTTTCTTCTTCCAACAATGGCTTTATTTCCCCAAACAAAAAAGCGTAATTGATAAATTGGATACCAAAATAAATATAGAAACACATAAAAAAAATCATAAACAGAATATAATGAAGTATTAAATCGGAAAACGACAAAAGAAATGCTCCTATACCAATTACAAGAGCTGCAAAAAAAGCAAACTGTATCCAACGTAAACGAACTACTTCTTCTTCTGAAAAATAATTATCGACACGTTGTGTATAACTCCGATATTCTCTTAGAAAAGTAAACGTATAGCGAACCAACATAGAAAAATAATACAAGAGGTAAATGTAAAAAATCACATTAAAGTATTCTTGTAAAGGATTGGAATTAAGAGAAATAAACAATAAACTACTAAATAGAGCTATAGGTATAAGTTCTATAATAATTTTCCTCAATGTAACAAAACGCAAATCAATAAGACTTATAAGAGTATAAGTAAACAAAAGAGCTTGAAAAACTGCAATAATTAAAGTGTTGACACGACTTAATTTAAGAAATAAATTTTCGTAAGTTGATACAATATCGAGACTTGGCAGAGTTGCAAAAAGAATATAAGCTGCTGCCAAAAGAATATAAGCAACTGCCATAATAAGCCTTGCTGTACGGTAGTTATGCAAAATAGGAGATTCTGGTGTTTTCAAAAATAGAAAACACATTCCAAAAGCAAATATCATTCCTGTGGAAAAATATGTAAGCACAATATGTAATTCACTTAACATAAAATATGAGAGAATCTCTATTACTTAAATATCGTTTAACAAAGATATAAACTTTTCTTAAAACAAATCCTTGCTGTATAGTAAAAACTTAAATTTATAAAGAAACTGTTCGGTAAATCATTGTAAAGGCGGGGCGGTTCAACTAAGAGATATGGGGCGGTTACACAAAGAGCGACACCGGGTATCTACTAAGACAGATAAGAAACACTAACTATTTGTAAATCTATAAAAACAAAAATCCCTGTAAACCTATTGATGTAATTATTGTGCAATCGCCGTGCAATTTGTGCAATCATTGTGCAATTATTGTGCAATCAACTCATAGAAACTTCCTGCCCCTTGACCCAGTGCGGATCACCGACAAAACTTGAGGGATTTTAATTGATAATTTTAAGTAAATACACTAACATACAGGTAAACCATAATTATCAACAAAGCATAAAACGAATCAACCGACTTTACAATTAAGCCGAAGAACAGTCAACTAAAACATTAACAGCAACAAACAAGTAGTTTCACCAGTATGAAACAAAGTGTTTCTCCTATATGAAACAAGTAGTTTCATTAGTATGAAACGGGTAGTTTAAATGTAAGAAACAAATTCTTTCAATGTGTGAAAGAATACGTTTCAATTATATGAAATAATCCGTTTCAATGTAGAAAATGCCTGTATCATATAAGCATATATATATTATATTTTGTATATTATTTTATATATAAAAATATAAACACTCCTAACCTATTTAAGTTTCTCAACTATTATCTTAATACACCTTCGCAAGAAAGGGCATTTTTGATTTTATCATAACATTATAGATGTATGTGTGATTTATAATGAATATATATTTTATTACTCTTTCATCACTTGAATTAAAAATGATTTTATTACTTTTTTAATATACTTTGAATTGCACATTAAATGCACTTAACAGAAATTTCAAATCAAAATGTAATTTATTCAAATCTAATAATACACAACTATAAACAAAATATTATTGTATTATATTATACACCAGCACATTAAGAGGTAAAAAACAAAACTAAAGTCTTGAAATTCTAAAAAAAACATATATAAAACCCGAAATACATTCAAGAATTTTAGAAATATTTTCAATAAAACACTTGCCAAGCATAAATATATGTGTTACTTTTGCATTGTCTTTATATATAAAGATATAAAGATCCTAACCCATTTTACATACCTTAACTATTATCCAAGGGCGTGTCGATACTAAAAGACACTCCCTTTTTTTATTTGTCAGATAGCCGACTGCGTGAGTAATATAAAATTTAAGGGGCAGCGTATTTCCCTGGCAAACAGGAAAATAATAGCTATCTACAAATTCATAAAAACAAAAATCCCCGTAAACTATTTGTTTACAGGGATTTTCTATTGATTATTCCTAATCGTCTATTACTTCACTTCTTCGAAAGAAATGATATATGAATATCAGTCCGTTATGTCCCCATGGTACAAATGCGGTACTGATAATGCATATGCAAAACATCGGTTACATTGTCGTTTGTGATCCATTTTAGAGAGTTTGTTCGTTTTCTGACCACCTTTTCTGACCACCTCCATTTTGATTATCGACCTGCTTCAATAGTTGCATCAGGATATTCACGACAATCACGCAACACCGATTTACAGAAATCTACAAAGATATCATAATCTCCCCAGCCATTAGGAGGGTTGAAAGCTTTATATTTCTTCGGATTAGCCATTAGTTCTTTAATCCCTTTTTCGAGTGGCGCAATCATTTGAGAAGCTGTAGTAATCCCAATTTCCTCCGGTCTCCATAAAACTTCATACAATCCGACTGCCTTAGCCATATTATTGAGATTATGGGTAACACTGAGATTGGATAGCGTTGCCTCCTTATAATCATCTTCGAGTTGCTCCAATTCTTCCTTTATAGCTTGCAACTTCGCGTAAGTGGCATCTATATCCGCTCTGCTTTTTTGAATATCAAAGTCGTTCTTGAAAAAGTATATGTCTAAGCTCATATGTTTTCAATTGATTATAATTATTGAATAGTTATCATTCATCTTACTTTCGACTGAAGCCAGATGTGATAATAAATCCTCCTTATCCATTTTTAGAATGGCATCGAGGTTGATTTGTTTATACAGTCCATCAGAACAAAGGATTAGTTTATCTTTTGGAGAGTATTGCAACATTTCTATTTGAGGAGGATTCTCCATGGTTTCACCTGTTAAAGAGCGAGTGACAATCGAATCATATTTCCGAATTTCACTTGTTGTCAGTTTTCGACTTGAACGAAGTTCATTTATTAAAGAATGATCTTCGCTTTGAAATAGCAAGTAATTGTGCTCATTGTATTGGTAGACTCGGGAATCTCCCATCCAAAAAGCAATTACTCTATCTTTCAGAATCAAAACAGCTGCAAAGGTTGCCCCTATTTTTGAAGATAGTTTTGTTCCTTCTTCTCGTAACCTTTGGTTAGCTCTCTCACATGCACCAATTATGGATTCTCCTACTATGGCAGAAAAATCCATTTGGCGAATTTGGCTAAATAAGGTTTCGACCACAATCTTCGCTGCCTTTTCTCCATAATTATATCCTCCCATCCCATCTGCAACGACATGAAAAGATATATCTGGACTTAACTGCTCTGATAGCAGACAGTCTTCATTTTTAGAACGTATCCCTTTATTAGTATAGGAAATGGTATTCATCGTTTAAATAGCTTTTATCGTATCTCCGCCATGCTTGGTTACGCGAGGACGTGTTGAAATTTTAATAGGTCGATTCATTACTTGTTTATCTGTCGATTTTGTTGCCCATAAATAAGCTTCTCCGGGTGACAAAGCAGCCATTTCAGGTGCAGATAGCGAAGACAATTGTGTAATAGATTTCTGAACGTGTTTTACCCACTGAGGGCTATTAAACTTGTGAAGTAGAACAATACTACTTAGCTCAATAATAGCGTTTGGCAGGCTCATTGGGTCTTGACTGGCAATCATCAAAGATGCACCTTTATGTCTCATCTCACGGATAGCAGTCACAATGCTATCTGTCAAATCGCTATTATTCATATATTTATGAGCTTCATCGAAAACTATAAATTTATTAAATGATTCTCCATCGACTTCCTTCACACCAGAGAAGATATTAAGCATCACAACAAACAATCCTAATGCTTCTTCTTTTGCAATAAGTTCATCACGCAAATCAACAATAATCAGCCGTCCCGGCTTTAGGTATCCTTTCAATAATTCATCATCATTAATATACTCAGCGGCAAAATTCAAGCGTTGTTCTGCCAACGATTTCTGAGAATTTGTTAATAGGTTAGAGTTGGCTATACCTCTCCTCATCGTTTGAAGAGAAATATTATTTCGGACACTACGCATAATTGCTTTTAACTGGCGAATATATGTAGAGTCATTTCCAACCGCACCCAATAAAAACATCCAGTCCTGAACATTTAGCTCCGTTGAATTAAAAGATATAGGCTGCACTTCAATGGAAGGATATTCTTGTTTACGCTCCTCCAATTTATCTTTTGGGACTAATAATACAATATCTTCTATATTATCTGGCTCTGCACCATATACTTCTTTCAACTTCTTGAGTTGTGCCTTGTCATCATTTGGATAAATCATGGAAGTAAATTCCGGAGCGTAATCCATACTTTCGCTATAATGGAAAATAACTCCCGCAAGTGGAGCTGGTAATTTATTGATATTGGAAAATTGCTTCAATACCATCTCCGATATGGTTCCTATCGTATAACTTTTACCACCACCCTGAACACCAAACAGACTGATTGTATTTGTTTCACTCAAATCAATTGCGATAGAGCGGTCGCCAGTTATTGTTTTTCCTAAAATACCGTATTGAGGACTATTCGCGGTCTTCCCTATTGTGATTTCATAGGACGGTTCAATATATGTTGTTTCTACTTGATTCTCCGGAGTTGTATTTTTTTTACCTTCTGTTCGAATCTGTTCGACTATAGGTTCTTTCACTGAAGAGGAGTGAGTTATTACATTGACTTCCTCTGGAGTCGGATACATTTTAGGTTGCGTCTGTTGGTCAACCTTTTTCTTCTCTTTCGGTTTTGCTTCTATACTATTCAATTGCAATTTCCCTAAGGTTCTCTCTGACTTTTCAAAGAAATCAATAAAATCGACATCTTGAACGGCCTTGCCTTTTGTGTAAGTGTTTAATTCCGATTTATCATCCAGTATCTCATTAATAACTTTGCTTCCCATAAAGTAGAAAGTCGTATCATCCAAATACTCCTTCTTCATTCTGATTGGAGCAGAGAAGTCGAATACGATACCGAGGCTCTTAAAACGGAGATTGTATCCCATATTAAGTTCTGAAATGAATTTAATATAGGAGTCATAGGATTCTTGAGAGATACTTCCATATCTTTTAGCCCGTTGTAAGTAAAACAACAAAATCGATTTCAATTCCATTGTTTTCAACTCACTATCAAGGCGATTATCTTGGTTGTCGAAATGTAGTTTTAAAGCTTCAATCGTATTAAAGATTTGGCGATTCATTTTGTCTTGTAAATCTTCTTTCTCCTGTTGCCCGAGGCTTTTTCTACATTTTATTTCAATTACAGTAATAACAATCTCTCTTTTTGAAGGAAGAATATCGACTAACAAATTATCTGCTCGCTCTTGACTACTATCTTTTAGAACATCAAACAAATTTTTATGCAAGTCTATAGGAATGAGAAAGGCATCTTCCAGTAGACCTTTCTTTTGTAGCATCCTTTTCGTCAAGGTAATTCCCACGATTTCAAACGCTTTATTTCTTGAACTGTTTACTTGCATTATTAATGAACTGCCAACAGATCGCAGATCTTCCAGCAAATTAGCAAATCGGTTTTTGTCGGAAATATCAATATTAAATGCTTCAAACAAAGGAGACATAAATCCTTCTATTTCAGAAGTAGGTCTGGTTGTAAGATAAGAAGAGATTCCTGTTGCGTCGTTGCTTGGCACGTAATCCAATAAATATGGAACATCCTCTTTGTTAAGACATGGCAAATCGTAAAATTCCGGCCCCATGTATTTATCAAACGTAATAACCCAATCGGAAATATCATGAACGATTGACAATAATGCCTGATCGTTTTTCCCTAACGATAATTTCATCGCAGGAATAGAGTTCTCTCGATTTGCTGATAGCGATTCTGAAATGCAGGTCTGGAATAGGGCAAACAAATCAACAATAATGTTTGCCTCTGAATTTACTGGTATCTTTAAAGGTGCGTCAGATATATATCGACTCCATGTGAATTCGTTTTCTTTTTCAGTTATCTCAATTACCGGATTGGTGATTGTTCCATTAAGATAAAACGATTGCTCTTCTTTCTCCGGTCTTATCAAATCCGTTTCGGAGGAAAAAGGATTTACTAAAAATGTGATATGTGCCTGATAACTTGAACTGTTTTTTAAAAAATCAGTAATATCATTGACGGAAAATCTTAATTTGGGGAATAAGCGATTCTCAGCTGCTTGAGAAAACGACTCTGCATTTTCTGATATTTGGTTTTCAGGATTAATCAAATCTCTTAAAGCATCACCCGGTAAAATTAGCTTATCTTCTGTAAATAAGCGTATTTCATATTGAAAATCGTATCCAGACTGCTCTAATTCGATCATTGCTCGTGCAAAAACAGCCGCATCACCCGGATTAAAGATATTGATTACCAACTTATCAGTATATGGGTGCTGTACAATATAATTTTTCAAGTGACGAAGAACTAATGACAGGCTTATATCACTATCGATGCGTTTTTCTTTAGCAATATTTAGAATCGAAGCCAAATATGACTTTATCTGTCTGTGGATATTTACAAATGTATCCTTTGTGTGATTGGACGGATCGGCATAAATACCCCAACCATAGGTCAGTTCTCCAATATATTGGTAATAGTTTGTTTTCTGAGAGTCAACCAAAACCAAAGGAGCAACTTCGGGTACAAGATCACCATAAAAAAGATTCTCCAAGTTTTTCCACCAAGTTTTTTGATAACTAATTACTTCATAAGACTGCTTTTCCCAGTTTTGAAACAAATCGAATAGATTGACTAACCATGCTAAACGGAGTGGGTGCAACGGAGTTATCAATTTTAAAGAACTGTAACTAGTGTCAGGCATTTCTACAGAAAGAGACACAACATCCAATTGCTGTAAGACGTTTTTTATCTGCGAATCGCTACTGTTCTCTATCATCTCAGCAAACCATTTCTCAAATTCGCACAAATAATCCTTTACCAACTGAATGTGATTGAAAATATCAAACGTTTCTATAACACCCGTTGATTCAGGAGCACTCTCCTGAATCGCTTTAAACAATTCAATTCTTTTTTCTTTTAGAGGCTGACTGAAAACTAACTTATCATCCGCAGAAGTGAATTGGCAGGATTGTAATTGGTGGTCGGTTGGATTTGCACTTAATTGCACTGATAAATATCCGGCAGAGTCCTTGTGTTGCAAAAGACTGCGTTCTATATCAACCAGTTTTTTTGATAAAATAATTTGATAGTTATGCGAAGTATTATATTGTATATGAAATATACAGGAAAGTAGATTTCCCTCAATCCATTCTGCTCTTCTTGGCTCCGGATTATCTAAATCTTTATTATTTCTTATCTTTTCAATGCGATAGTGAAAATAGGCTTCCAATCGATTATCTATTTTCGCTTTCCTTGTTTCCACTAATTCGGGTTCTTCATCTGTTAATCTTAGATAGAAAGACTCTGTGTCACTTGTCAGCAGCACACGGTGCTCCATCTGAAATTGACTTTTAGTTAATCTGTCATCATTCTTTTTAGCTATTTCCCATTGTTCCTGCACGGATTCTTGTCGAAACGGATCATCTTGATTCAAGATTGTTCCGTGTTCATCCTCTGCAACTACATGAAAGAAATAAGATCCATCTTCATATTGTCCATCAGCTATTTCAAAAGAAACATCACGATAGGCTTTTGTCCCATCTGTTACTTTTATCTTCTTAACCTCTCCAATAGAATACATCCCATCCACATTCATGAGGATAATTCTGAAATTTTTCAAATCTTTCGATTCTCGCGGAATAGGGTCGGTAAATACTCTCAATTTCAGTTTTACTTTTTTTCCGCTTTGTATAGATAAAGAGAACCCTCCATCCTCTTTATTCTCTACCATATCTTTATTTGGTAGAATTTCTGCATTGACAGTTAAGCTATTGCTACTTGGATCAAGAGGAATTTGCCAGTCGGCAAAGTTTAGTTCCGGATATTTCTCCAGAATGTTATAACTTAGTTCATGTGTTGTTTTGCTTTCAGATTCGATTTGGAGAAAGTTTGCGATACTTTTTTGAAGCGTATCTGGAGGTATTGGCAACTTGATAATACGTTCAGAAACTGATATGGAAAAATCAAATAGAGACTCGCTACAGATTACATTAAAAGCCAGTCTTTTTCGAATCACCTCTATATTTTCGGTCAAATCTCTATCAGGAATCAGACCAAATAGATAAATGCCATTACCTATCGATTCTTTTGTATATCCATTTAGTTCCTGATATAAAAGATACTGTATGGTAGTCGCTAAATTTATTTTATCTTTTAAATAGGCAAATAGTTCTTTTATTATTGGCTTAAACTGCTCCGGGATTTCAGAAGATATTTTGTCAAGAACACGACCATCAATCGGTAATATTGACAAGTCCTTAAAGGTTGCATCGCCATAAGAATCCTCCGCACTTGTACGGCTATTTACAGGGATGAGTACCAATAGCGTTATATTCAAATCATTTCTTAACTCGATTAACTTAGTAGGAGTAATATATCTACCTCCGGATTGATTTTCGGAAAGTATATATACCTCTAATGACGGATTAAGCTCCTTTATCAAAGGGTATAATTGCTCCAATTTATCAAGAGACAAACCAGTTACTTTCATACAATATCCGGGAGTCTCTTGCATTAGCTCATATTTATACTCCTCGATAAAAAGAGCTAAAAATTTATTGTAGTATAATTCAGAAAGATTCATAATATATCAAATTTTGTAACGTGGACGAATTTTTTGTAATATGTTGGCATCGCTAAGATCGGTGTAGAAGCCTATCTGTCGTAATTTATTTTTAAAAGCTTCTACATTTTCCTTAAAAGCCAAATGCGTTTGCACATCTGTATTTGCAAAACGAGCTTCGTCCAATCCGTTTATAATTATTCCATAACGATCTCTCAACTTATCTATTAATTCATCGATAGACAATGGCTTGGATGCAAATTTATTATCCTCAATTTCTAATACTAATAGTTGGATAAGAGTCTCTATCAGTTTTGAACCTAATACGGCTCTTCGTGGGTGTTTCTTGCTCCTACCATCTGCTATAAATGCAGTTTCGGTATTCTTCATCGAAATTTTGTCTAAAAAAGAAGTCGTATGTTTAAATTGGTATGCTCCACGTACCTTTGTTAGACATAAAACATATTTATCAAAAAAAGAATTCTCATACTGAACAAAATCATTCAGTTGTTCTTTGTCTTCCTGTTCTGAGAAACGTCCTACTAAATCACTGAACTTTGCCATAAAAAAAGCTTCAAATGTAGCATCACGGCTTGCCAAGACAGATAATATTTCATCAAGGTCATCTGGCTTATTAATTAAAAATTGAGGCAAGGTCATCACTGCATTTATTTGCATGGTAGACTTGAAGTAGTCAAACTGGCTATTTAATGTTGCCTGCATATCGGCACAAGCGACCGAAGAGATGCGACTATCCAGATTATCGGTCACATCTACAACGATACTCCAATCGTCCTCTATCTCTTTTTTGCCAGCTTTAACCATTCGAGGTAAGAACACTATAAGTTTCTGAAAGTAAAGGGACAAATGAAATCCTATTAAGGTTTGCAGGTATTCTATAAAAATATTACGAGGAATTATTCCCTTGTAAACTAACAACCGTTTAATATCATCACAAAACAAATCGGCTTGTCTTTCTAACAAGGGTTTTATTCTATTTATATTGTCAGCAGGCAATACCTCAATCGAAATATTCCGCATTAAATGCAGAATACCAACAGTGTCCACATCTAATTGGATATTACCTACGATAGTATCACTGCTATTATCCCAACCTGCTGACAAATAATCTTTAAGACCTAGCAAAACGTTAGGCTGCTTAGAAAGCATTAAAAAAACCTGATCTGATGAATTATAATCACGTGCATATTTTACATTCCTGATACGATAACTCTCTAGGTGCATAGGACGCAAAGAACTTATATTTTCTTTTTGCAAATTTCCGCGATTCACCATATTTACTAAGTTGCTGCGCAACCAATCTTCTCCCGCTTCTTCATTGTCTTTGAATCCCTCAATGTAGCCTTGTTTTTCAAGTGATTCTAAATATTTCTTTAGGCTATCTATTGTATGTGTATGTCTCAGTTTCAACTTAATACGCGAACCATTGTTTCGCATAAGCATAAACAAGTTGATTAAAGTGGTATCCAGTGTAATGTTTTTCGCATCACCGGCGAAGATTAATTCATTACGAAAAATCGGATCGTATTTTGTCAGCTTTGGAATCATAAGTTATCCTTATTTAATGGTTCAATATGAATCTTCTTAGTCTCTGCGTTCAGCTTTATTGAGTAGAATTTTCGATTATTTCTGGTAACCAATAGCTCGGTATGTACTTTGCTCTGCAATAAGTTCTTAAATACTTGCAATTCAATAAATCGCCCTCTCAAGTCGTTGATTGACGGATTAAAGCCTCGTTCAATATAATCAAGCATTTCGTAAAGATCGAGTGAAACCGTCAACTGAATATATTTATTTTCTTTATGGCGAAAAATCAAGCTATCATTCTCATGTTCAATAAACTGCACCAATTTTTCGTTTTTATTGGCAAGAAGTTCAAAATCGGAAAGAGCGAAACGCCGGTAACTACTACTAAAAGGGTCTTTGATTTGCGTAGAAGATAAAAGCAAGTAATTTGCAGAAATATCTCTATTCCAACCGCCTTCGCTACACGATATGGCATAAGCTAAACTATGTTTGGTTTCTTCCATATCCACTTCACTTCCATTTAATTTGCCATAAAACTTTCCAAGCGACTGATAAGGCAACCGCTTCATAAAGTCATACTGTCCTTCGAAGTAGTGGTGGCGAATAAAACTTTTATGACGGGCTTTCGATAGGCTCAAGCTACCTTTGTCTTGTTCTGAAACAATTTTCCGAATATTTCTCTCGTTAAAAGTCGGCAAAAGAGAAACTTTTCGACTTTCAAAAATTAAGTAGTCGTCTTCTTCCAAATGTTTGAAATAAAGATCTCTATCAATAGACGAAATAGCTACCTGTGCTATATCCGTTTCTCGAATAAGTTTGATTAAGCGGTCTTGTGAAGGCAATACTTCTTCCATTTCTCTCGAAGAAATATTGAAATAATAAAACTCCCAATACACTTCTTCCGGGATTTCCTGATCATCAATTGTTTGCAGTAGTCGTACAACATTATCACACGATTGATCACGTGTCAGCATATACGCAATGAAAGAACGCAGATCGCGTATGGTAATGTGCAACTCCCGTTTATATACAATTGTCCGAATTAACCATTCCAAGCGGCTAATAACCTCATCTCCGGCAGCACTATCGTTCAATGTGTCAACATTGTACTTTATAAAACATCTTTCAGCTATTGGACAGGCGTTGCATTTTCCCCATAGTGATTTATCTGTCAATTTTTTTACTTGCGACCGCAATAGAGAATCGTTATTGTTCGCATCTTTAGCGGTTACCGAGCGAAGGTTTAGATTGATAATCATTAAACCATCTGGAAGTTCAGTATATCCTTCTTTATAGAAGTATTCGTCAATAATATTTGCTAAGTTTGTATGATTGTTCGACGGTTCTTGTAAGAAGTCAACCAAACGTCCTTCGTTGATTGCTATAATTCGTCCTTCTTTCGCTTCTGAATAATTTTTCAATCCTTCAAATGGTTTAAAAAATCCGGTAAGCACCTCATCATTTGCTCTTTCTTCTTCATCTTGTGAGCCATCATAATTGCTTTGGAATGGAACTCCGTTAATGGAGAATATTGCTCCATTCCGATTTGAAAGTTTTTGCACATTTTCGGCAATTCCTTCCACCTGACGAATGAAAGCTGTTTTGCCATCTCCTGCATTTCCGGTTATAATAACAAGACGATATTCCCCATCTTTTATAGCAGAGAGAAGTTTTTTGTCAAGCTTTGTTTGTGTATAGGTTGCCTTGTCAAGGGCAAGCTCTTTCCATCCGGCACGCGTTCCTGCGTTGCCATGCGAACTTTGGCTATACAGGCTATTGATATAATCAACTATCGACAGTTCGGCTCCTGTATTGTCAATGATCGTTACTTGTCCGGAGTTATATAATGCGTTTTCATCTATTTTCAGTAAAGCTTCCTGCATTTCGAGAGCCGAGGCAAAACGATTTTCACGCTTCGTGCCTATCGCTTTCATTATCCATGTCGAAAACGCATCCGACACTTGCATATTTAAGCTATTGACGGGCGTCGGAGTTTTATCCAATGGCGGAACTGAAGAACCCGGCCAAGGATAGGCGTGAGTTAATAGTTGGTAAAGTGTAACACCCAATGCAAACGTGTCAGCACTTGTATCCCAGTCCATTCTATGTCCGTTTTTCACCAAGTCAGGTGCTTGATACGGATATGTGCCAACCCGGTCTTTATCCGCACCAGCATTGGCTGCGATATTAAAGTCAATCAACACAAAACGTTCACGCTTATCCCAAACGATATTGCCAGGCTTAATGTCTCGGTGATAAACAGGCGGCTGCTTCGACTGGAGATAAACCAATGCCGAAAGCATCTCTTTGGCAAGTTTATAGATTTCATTCAACGGCAATCGCAAATCACCTCTTGTATAATTGCTTAAATTTTCTCCTTCAATCAGTTCCATCAAGGTATAGAACATATTCTGGTTGGTGGTTCCGTTGAATACAAATTTCACAATATTATGGTGCGACAGCGTCGATAAGGCTTTATATTCATCCTCTACACTTTGTTGATTCAAATCTTCGCTGAAAATTTTCATGGCAAAGAATCTGTTTTGAATCAAGTGTTTAGCCTTGAATACACGAGAAAAACCTCCTTCGCCTAACATGTCGAATAAAACTAAATCCGGTGTTACTTGATCGGTTGGTTTCAAATCCTTCAAACAAACAGGTCTTTCTTGCTTTTCATAAGTATTTATTGCTTCCCCAAAAGCATTCGTTAGAATAAAATCTATCATCTCGTCCATCTGGCCCCAACGAGCAGTATCGTCTTCGAGTATGGTATGTAAACAGAGTTCGTCCATCCATGTAGGAAGAGCCGAATTGATATGCGAAGGTAATAGTTCGTTTGGCAATTTTCCACCCAACCGAGCCAACTCCATGAAATTAGGGAATGGCACTTTACCGACAATCAACTGATAAAAAACAACTCCCAACGAATAAATGTCAGTCGCTGTGGAGGCATCATCCTGAAACAATTCAGCAGGTTGATATGGATTTGCCATATCCGGCGAAAGAGCCCCCATGGTATAATTCAAGTCGATATGTTTTGAAAACCATGAACGGCCAAAACCGGACAGGGCTGCATTATCGGCAAGTAAATAGATATTGTCGGGACAAACCGTCCGGTGGTAGATACTTTGACTATGAGCCACTTTGAGAGCATTGGCAATATCCAACACTATCTTAATAGCATCGAGTTGGGTAAATGTTTTGCGGTTGAGTTCGGAGCTGAGTTTATTTTCATCCAGATACTCGCTTTTCTCATAAAATCGCAAACGATCTTCGCTCCATTGAAATTCTGTTTTCACAATGAAAGACGAATATGGCATCTGCATCAGCGCCATGTATGCGTTCTTTACTTTGTTGCTATGTACCTCTTGTTCAGTTGGCGATTTTCCGGCTACATCTAAAATATGTTCACGTACTTTATATCGTCTGTCGGGAAAATCCTCAGGTACACAAAGATATTCAGTAAAGTCATCTCCTTTTTCAAGCACTTCTTCTATTTTCAACCCGATAACTTCGGTGCGTTCTTTGCGAGTACGGTTTAAGCTTTCACCACTCAGATAATCAACAATATCACGAGCAATGGATTGTATGGCATTAGCTTGCTTGCCTACTTTCTCGGGATTGGAAATAAAATTGATTAAATCCTCGCCAAGCGTATAGGTAGCACGATAGCAATCGCTTTCGCGGTCGAGTCCGAATTTGTTTTGGCGTGGATTGCTTAAAGTAATTGCATCAAATATTGTTGCAATTCTCCAACTTGTGTTTTTCCCTTTTAGTTTACTTACCAACACTCTTCTTTTGAATGCCAGAGTTTTCAACGGGTTGGCACGTTCGGAATCATTTAAGTACCACACATGGTCGTTGCCCTCCAAATGACCGCCCCAATCTTTGTTTTCTATATTGAAAATGGCATGCGGAGCGACCACAATGCAGTCGTATTCCAGATACTGTACACCACCACGGGGATTGGTGTTGGCGAACTCGGCATTGGGGACAATGTAGTAACCATCAGGGAGATTGACTTCCAGAAATTTCAAAAGTCGCTCTTCGCCTGCATTTACCGGACCGGTATTAAATTTCGGATTTATGATTGTTGCCATGATTCTATTTCTTGTTCTACGAGGGATATTGCTTGGTTTTCTTTAATAGTTGCGTCATCTATTTTTTCAGAATGTTCTTTCATCTTATCAGCAATTATGTCCATCTCTGTTTTATCTAAAATGGGCAATAAAATATTACCTACGTAATCTTCGTTCAATGTGATGATTACAGAACCATACGCAGAGCACTCCATTAAGTGTTTTCCTTGCTGAGTATTAAGATAACAATAAACATATTCAGGAGACATTTTGTCTCTATCAATAACTAATCGTAACGCATGTTCAGAAATAGCTGAGCCAGATAATACATTTCCAACCAAGACTGTATTTCCAATTGTTCCTGAACGAGAAATAAGTATATCTCCTTTTACGACTTGCAGACTATCTAAGTTCGGACTTTTCTTACTAATTTGTTTGGCATAACGAATGGGGTTAAAAAGCATCATGTCTGAGGAAGATAGAAATGGAATACCATCCTCTACATAATTTCGCTTAGCTCTATTTCCTACAAAAATATTTGAAGCGATAGAATTTATTGAAACATACTCGATGTTTTTCTTCTCTTTTTTTATTTCTTCTTGTACAATTGCAAACTGAGCATCAAGTCTATTTGAGAACAAATTTCTTTCGTTTATTTTTAGAACTTTTGTTTGGTAGTTGAATGAAAACTTGCTTTTGTCAATATGCTTTTCAAAAAGAGCAACAGCCTCCTCCAACAACAGATTCGCTTCCACTCTCAAATTTGCCGACTCAACAATCAAATTATGAATTTCTTGTTGCTTGGATTCGGGGAAAATAGGGACTGGGATATTTGCAACCATTTTATCTGTAATATATGGTTGAACTCCTCCTGCAGCTAATTTCCAAAGTAATGTATTTCCTACCTTAGAAGAAAGAAATGAGTATATATAGCCGCTGTATTCAGACGGTTTTGCAACAATTCTGATAATATTGTCAGAGCCCATTGCTTCTTTTTCTTCAAATTCTTTTGTAACGTAAGCGGTTTGTCCGATTGCTCCAACTCTTCCTGTTAAAACCATTCCTTCTTTTAAAAAGGCTGATTCATCATAACCATATTTCCGAGAATTATGATTACATGAATCGAACGGATTTTGTGCGACAACGTCAGAATTACTTAAATAAGGATAACCGTATTCTTTCCTTGTATACACACGTTTATTACGACCAGAGGTAAATATGCTACTGCAAAAATCAATCAATGGTTTATGAGAATGGTTCACTATTGCTCGCTCAAGCATAACGCCGTCTGATAGGTGAAAGCTTCCGTCTATTCTCATCGAGACATTAATTTCCTTGCTATTTAATGCTCCCGTTTTCATAATTTCTCTTCTTTTAAGAATTTTTTATACGCCTCGCTCACTTTGGGTAAATCATCATCCAAGCGTTTTATTTTCTCATTACGGCTTTTGACTGTTTGATTCCCATTTTCATCTATAGTAAGCCATTCTTTTCTATGGTTGAACAGTAATTCCGCCCCATCCTCATCGCGAACATATACCGGAACGCCACGGCGATCTTTCCCCACGGCTTCTACAATTGCCATAAACACATCGTAGTTTTCATCAGCAACTGCAATCAGCTTTTCTTCTGCTGTTTTCTTTTGCAAAAAGAGCAAAGAGGCTTGCACTCCCACTTGTGGAAGGAATGTTTCCACCGGCAAATCGACCGAAGCCAACAGTTTAAAGCGCTCGAGTATCCAAGCTCGAACCGATTCTGTATTGGGGTTCCCCAATATACCGTCGGGCAATACAATTGCCATTTTACCTCCCGGTTTCAAAAAATTGTAGCATTGTTCGATAAACAAAACTTCGGGTGCTTCGCTTGATTTTACCGCACCATTAAATACATAGTTGCCATAAGCATCTTTCACGGGGTTGTGCCCTAATTCATATCGGCTCGATATACTGCGATCTACTTCCACCTTTGCTCCAAATGGAGGATTGGTAAATATCATATCGAATTTTCCAAATGCGTTTTCTCTTGGAAACTCAAAGTTAAAATCTTTGTCCTGACTAATGTCAATGCTTTCTGCTACTTTGGGAGCAACTTTATCTTTATCTACCAATTGCCCTTCTGGATAATCGAGCGAATTGATATTAAAAATATTAGCATGCCCGTCGCCCGCCATTACCATATTCATACGAGCCGCTTTTTTCAAGTCGGGGTCGAAGTCGAAACCGAAAAGCATTCGCTCGGCATATTTTTTCACGGCATTGTTCACTTCATACGAATTGTATTTGTCTTCCAGACGAACTCCCGTCAGGTCATACATGTTACTTGCAATTTTCTTTCGCACATGATCCAATACCATGACTAAAAATCCGCCTGAACCACACGCCGGGTCAAGTACACGGGTATTCTGGTCAGGATCCATCATTTCTACCATACAACGAATTACATTGCGAGGGGTAAAGAACTGTCCTGCCTCCTGTTTCAATGTGTTTGAAACAATGGTTTCGTATGCCGTTCCCTTTACATCAATAGCAGCATCTAAGAAAGAATATTTTGCTAATTCGGAAGCCACATACGCCAATCCGCGTGGAGAAAGATTAATTTGCTCATTCCCATCAAAGACTTCTTTGAACAGATCATCATTCTTCAGTTCATCGAATAACCCTTTTATGCGAATTGCCACTTTGTTTTGTCCGTCTTCGGTATTTTGTTCTTTCACTCCCACCCAGAAACGACGACGGTAGCTAAGCCCTTTCTCCGCATCCATAAAGCGACGTTTTTCATCGTATATTTTACAGAAAATGAGGTTTAACAACTCCCAGAAAGCTGTTTTCTTCATCCCTTCGTTCCCATAAATATAATCGTGGCAACGCTTGAATGTTTTTACCAGCGAATCGTTTGCCGGCTTACGTGGGTGTGCCCGTTCTCCTGCCAACTCCAAATCTTGCATAGATTGACCTTTGCCGGGGAAATCGGAAATGTCGCTGGTTTGAGCTTGTCCGAAATCATCCTTTTCGCATTGAAGATAATGCAAGTCGTTTCCGTTTGTCCAAACACCAAACTCACAATCAGTCGATTCTAAATAAAATCCTAAAGTTGCAAAAACTCCTTTTTTCAGGTCTTTGTCTTTCACTTTGGAGTCGAACACAACTGCAATACGAATCATATTATCCACATCATGTGCTTTCCCTGCTTCAAAGATAGCAAGATCGGCTTTTGCGCGCTTTGTTTTCCCCTCATCATCTTCGTAAGAGAATGGAAAATCACGCTCCATATCATTCAAATCAAAATTATACTCTTCGTTGAGCATCATAATCATTGATTGTAGCGTAAGCTCTTTCTCACTTGCTGTTTTTATCTTTTTTGTCAGAGCACAAATCAACTGATTGTCTTCCAATACGACATCTTCTGTTATGTATTCCTTATTCTGTTCCATATCTTTATTATCTACTCCATTCGTTAAAAATTGATTCCAAACAAGCTAATACTTGTTCATATTGTAAACTCGCATCTGACTCCACCAACTGGTTGATTAATTGGCTTTCTTCGGCAAGTTCTATTTCTTTTGCTAATATCTCACGGAGGTATTCTAATGTTTTCTCGTTGTCCCGTATCAGTAATTTAACATCCCTCGCCATAAGTTGTGCTCCGGCAATGGTTTGATCAAATTCATCCGTTTCGTATAGGTCGTAATGTTCATCAACAGCTCTTTCTGTGTTAATATTCAAATAGTTTGTCAGGAGCAAAGCCATATCGTATGCGTCTTTCGAACCTAACAAGTGGCGATCTTTCCATGCGACCAACTTCAAGATGAATAATCCGGGCAGAGAAGCTATTTTTATAGAAAATTCTCCATCGATTTCTATCCTGATTGTTGAGTCTGCCATTTCGGGAAATCCCCAAACCGACATAGCAATGGTTTCATCCGGTGGCCAGTAGATATTGCCATCATCTTCTGCCACATCGCCAAACGGAACAATATCAATCACATAAATACCTTTGTAGATAAAGCGTTGCTTCTGTTCTCTGCTTTTTGCAAATCCTTCTATCTTAGGAAGATTCTCTTCTATAGATTGAAATTGACTCCAATCCGATATGGCAATGGCGATATCAAGATCATCCGTTTTGCGTTCCGGAATTAAGTCATGCAGATTGCTCAGTATAATATCACGAGCTGTAGCTCCTATTACATAGAAATCCACATTTATGCCACCAAAGAAACCATTCAGTTCCTTTAGCAAATCCTTCAATAGCGGATTGTTTAAATTCTCACTTGAGATATTGTAGCTCATTGTTCAATATTATTTCTGCGGTTTCTATATTTCGGCTATCTCCACTACCCATAAGATCTGCGTAAGTCAAGAGAGGAGAAACTGTATTTTCCTCTACTGTGTCATAAAACAAACGGAATATCTCTATTTTCCCATTCTCATCAGGGATCAGCTTTAACGATTTACCCAAAGATTGCCAAGTGGCATCCGTATAAATGGTAAAGTTTGCCGGAGTAAGATTTCGCGTCATGATACCGGCAGCACATTCGCCCCCCCACAATGTTTTTTCAGGAACAGAAGACAAGTTCAGACTGCTCCAGTTTGCATATTCAGACCTATTCATGAAATTCATCCTTTTTATAAATAACTTGGGACGAAGCACATCATTATAAGCAATAACCCAACGCTTCAGAAGGTCTATTTTATTTTTAAGAACTTTCTTGTTTTTTGTTTTTAAGAGAAATTTTGACTCAACAAGCTCTTGAACAATCGCGCTTACAGAACCCAATGATATTTGGGATAACTCGGAAAGTTCTCGAAATGACTTATTGATATTATCCGGATTAACAAGCAAGCAATATATCAGTTTTATTCCTGCGTCTTGAAAGGCTCGAGGTTGGTTCGTCTTTGGGAGCCGCTCTATTTTCTTCCCTTCAACAATCAGTAAAATGCTATTATGTTGTATGTTGCAGTTTCCCGCGGCATCAATGTAGTTAATTCCTTCTTCGACAAAAGATTTTGCTATAATAGAAGGAATGTATTTAGTAATGAGGAGTACAGGAAGATTTTCCTCTCTTGAAGCATCCTTGAGCTGCTGAAGCACAATACCCTTATTTCCTTGCGTGATTTCAGGCTTCACGTCAACGATAAAACGTTCTTCTTTTATTCGAGCAACACTATTGTTTTCTCTTTTACTGTCTGAGTAAGTTATAGTAATTCCCGTATTTTCAAGCAATTTATCCTTTACTTCCTCTAATAGGACATCTTTTGTTTTCATGGAGCTCGTTCATTTTAATCAGTTGTTCATTGTCAATGAACATGCAAATATAATGAACATTTTTAAATTAGCAAGAAAAAAGTTTAGTTTTTTGAGCTAATGACATCCAGAACTAACGCTCCCTGCATATTTTCCCCCTTTTTACATTTTGTAAACACCTCTTCTGTGGAAAGAATAAATTAGGCAACACT
This sequence comes from Dysgonomonadaceae bacterium PH5-43, assembly GCA_029916745.1. Lineage (NCBI taxonomy): Bacteria > Pseudomonadati > Bacteroidota > Bacteroidia > Bacteroidales > Dysgonomonadaceae > Dysgonomonadaceae bacterium PH5-43. The sequence goes on from JARXWK010000004.1 coordinate 120,723, forward strand.
TTTACGCGAAATACTACCCGAAGTGTAGCGAAGGTGTGGAGATTTCACGTAAAACCGCTTGCGGCTTGGTGTTGACGTTTTATTCTTGGAATATACCTTTGTTTGCCAAATGAAAAAGGAATTCATTAGCCTAATTTTCGTCCTCTCTTCTTTTTCTTGGGTTTCTTACGCAATGGAAATTCATCTTCTGGATTGGGATTACCAACATCTGCAGCGGTGGGGAGTATGGAAAATAAGGAAGAGAGAACGTTTTGTCCGCTATGGTTAATCGACTGGTCGGCTGGCTGGTCGTTTGACTGGTCAAACGTTTGTACGTTTGGCTGTATGTCCGTACCAACGTTGGAACGCTCTTGCTTTTTACTATTCTCAATTTCAGGCACTAAAGCCGTTTGGGGTTGCTTCAATTCTTGCTCCTGCATCTGCAATATGGCATTTATAGTGCCGTTTTTCATCGTATTGCAGTACATAAACGTTTCATGCAAATCCCGCTGATAGCCGAATAATTTATCAAAACCCGCCTCTGATTGCAGAAACAAGTTCGTTCTGTCGAAACCGCCTCTGATTGCTCCTTTCTTGGTATTCTTATGGTTTGTAAGCGGGCTTATCTTTACCTTATTCGATTGGTCTTTCCGGCTGACAATCAAATGGCAGTGCATATTTAGTTCATTATCTGACCTGTTACGGTCGAAGTGGATTTTACCATAGAACTTTATATCTTCTGCGGATAGTCCTTTGTTGAAGTTCTTAGCGTATTCGGGAATAAAGACCTCCCGAATGTATTGTTTCATGGATTCGGCTTGCTCTCGTTCGGTGCTGCCCATCGTTTTCAGTTCTTTTTCCGAGGGACTAACATGGATGGCGTAGAACTTAGCATCCGTTTTTAGCAACTGCCCGACATTTGTATCAATATCCTCAATAACTTGATTTTTATACAGATTGTCTTCCGTCAGATTGAAGAATCCTTCCGTATAAATGCCTTTTTCCATACGTTCTAAATCCTCATGTTCGAGGTAATTTGTCAACTGGCGGCAACCTCCGGCGTTGTTGTATGTTCCTTTAGAGGGAGGTGGAAAGTCGATATTCATGACTATTCACTATTAATGAGTTTGTGAATTTCAGTTTTCAGAGCCTCTTTCCGCTTACTATCCATAACCCCACAAGCAGCAAGTTCCGCATACAAAACAATTAGGTCAATGAGTTTCTGCTTGTCTCGTCTTTGTCTTTCATCAATAGAGGACAGTCGCTTGGTTTGACCATTTATAATTTCAGCATGTTTCCCAAAGGTATCACTTATCCTTTGCAGGATGTCCGAATGCTTATCCCACATAAGAGTTATTTCCGATTTAATCATCTCCTCCAAAGCCTTCACGACCCCATCGAAACGGGCAGCTATCGAATAAGTCGCCCGAATCATCGGATTCAGTTCCTTTTCTTCAAAGTGGCGGATAAAACGTATCAGGTCATCCTGTCGTTTGTTGATTTTTGCCAACTCCGTTTTAACGGATTCCGGCGGCTCGGACGGATTGATACAAGCCCTATCCATATACTCGAAAGCGAGCTTCACAATCTCTCCTTTTTTCAGATTGTATCGCTTGCACAATTTATCGATTAAGCGATTGGTTGATTTATCTATTCCAATCGTCGTTAATGCAGTTTTATTCTTATTTGGTGTCATATTATAACTTTTTTATAAGAAATCATTTTATTAATCGCTTAATCAATAGACTATTAGCGATTTTATTTATGCGAGTCTTTATAAAACTCGTTTTTAATATCTTGCTGATTAACAGCAAGTAACCCCGTAGGGCAAGAGGATAGAACAGGACTTGTCCAGTTCCCTCTTGCTACATTGCTCGCGAATAGAGAGCCATTGGGATGAAAGCTTAAACTCGACGGCTTTCACCATTCAAAGTGATAAAATTGAACATCACTTTGAGGCGGTCGCCAATCATACCACCATAGAACTCATCGGACGCAAGTGTGGCAAAAGTGAAGTTCGTGGTGCCATGTGTTACGACTCCAACATCGCTTCTCAAACTCAACAATTCGGATATGGGTCGACTGACATTTCCATAATCCTGAACCGTTTTCGATTCTCGTCCAAATTCATCAATGATTAATGGTCTCCGTGCAAATGCACTTGTCGATTGCTTTACAATTTGCTCCTGCAATTCCACAGACTTGATGAATGTAAACAAAGGCTGATTCAGAAAAAATCTTCTCGAAATATGATTGTGAAGCAATGAATATGTTTCCAGCAAGATAGTTTTGCCGCAACCATATTTGCCTTGTAGCATGATGCCCTTATTCAAATCACCGGAGAAAGCAGAATCATTTGTCATATAGCAATAGAGTTGCTCTATTATAGGCTCGTTGTCTTTGTCAATAACAAAATCTTTAGCCTGATTGCGGTTGTGTAAACAAATTGTGCCAAACTCACAAAACAAACTCTGAAAATCAGCATAAGTCAGCGGCAAAGGCAAACGTTGTCGCCGAATCTTTTCTTTTTCATGGGCAACTATCTCCTGAGCATCTTTCTGCAATGCCTGAAAGAACTGCTGATTAGTCGAAATCACTTCCCGTAAAGACTGAGCCTTTCTTTTTTCCATAAGAATTTATATTAGAGTTTTTGTCTTTAGTCTTTATATTGTAGAGTGGAGGCTTAAGGTCGAACTTAGGTGCTAAAATCTGATACTTAGTTTTAACCCTATGTCCGCCCCCAGAAGCGTAATCCAACAGACCCGCTGCCTTTAGTCGGTCACGTGAGGATTTCAGTACATCCAAAGATATATTTGCATTGGCCGCCAATCGTTTGTTGGAACACTCTATCCATTCCGCCCAATAGGAGCGGTTAGCCAAATAAATCAAGAAGAAATACAATCGGGTATCGTTACCACTGAAGTTCTCTTGTTCGTCCACTCTCCAGAAATTGGCTAATAAGTCGAACAGGTTCATCTTTGTATGTTTTTACGCTTATTGTATTCCGCTTCTGCCTCGGACTCTATTTCCTGCAAGGTTTTCTTTTTGCCTTTGGAAATCCATTCCAATAGTTCCTCCTCAAAGAAATAGAGCTTCTTGCCGTTCTTATAGCAGGGAATCATTCGCTTGCGTACAAGAGCATATACGGTAGGTTTTGCTTTGCCGATAATCCGGCAAGCTTCTTCTATGTCAATCGGAATTCGTTTTTGAGGGACAACAGGCGTTTGCCCCTTTTCAACTAAAGATTTGATCTCAGCCAGCTCGCTGACTAGATGCGCTACTGCCTTAGGCAGGTTTTCAAAAGAAATTTCATTTACTTCCATAACTATTGATTTTAATTGTTACGGTGCAAATGAAGAAAGTGTTTCTGCGGTGTCTGGGCGACACTAGAGAAACACTTTGAAAACACTTAAAGTGGTGATATTTTGTGGTTGTTGACTATTTTAAAGTGATATGAGATCGCTTAATTTATCAATTCAAATAACGCATCGTCATCCCTATTACTTTCCGTTCGATATGATCTGTCTTCTAATAGATTGCTAAATGGTGGCATATTCCTTATTGCAAAATCATTGTGAATAGCAAAGTTAATATTGTGGATCATTCTGTAATCAGTAAAAAAATGATTATTGTCATTTTCCCACTGACTGCCATATCCGGATAACCAGTTGTAATACAGGAATATTTGTTCGTAAGTAGACAATGATGCTCTTAAAATTCTCAAATAATTTCTTTTCTCTTCATAAGTTAAGAAATTCTCAGGTTTTGATACTACAAATTTGACAATCAAAAACAGATGCCTAAAATAATGCCCAAAACTATCTTCCCAAAGTGGAGAATATGCTGAGTGGAAATTCTCAATATTACTTCTGTTTCCATTTTGCTTTTTCCATTCATCATATCTTTGGTTGATTTGTTCAACAAGAAATTCAAACCCCTTTTTTCTTGTCTCTAACCATTGTCTGTGAGCAGCTTCTTCTCCAAATCCATGCCCTTCTTCGCTTTCATAATGAGTTGCAGATATTATATTAGAGTTTTCTTTGTGTGTTTTTAGCATTTCAAAAAACTGATTTTCAAATTGATTCCTTTCAAATTGGGATTGCATCATTTTATTAGCTTTAAACTGCATATAGAAAGCAAGAAACATTACAATAATACTCGCCATACCAACAAATGGATTCATTATTCCACCAATGGTATCGCCGATTTCACCTGTGCTTGAAAAATCCACAACCCCAGGACGTGTAAAAATTAAAGGAGAAAAGAATGCAAAAAGAGCCAGAATAATAGCGATTCCTATAAGCCACCGCGAAAGAGTGTCAAATGTTTTGTTATTTTTCATTTTTTAGAATTTTATTTGTAAATCAATATATCAAGTTATACTAAATCTTCCTGTATCTTAATCACCCCTTTCAACTCATCATCCTTCAAATGCCGTTTGATGCTTACCGCTTCTACTCCCTTGAAAATATCGGGGAATACTATTTTTAGTAAATTAGCAATATCCATTTGATTTCTTGGTTTGAAATAGTTCCAGATATTCCAACCGAAATGACGAAGGTCGAGAGCAGACAGTTCTTTGACTTTAACCGGTTTCAATGCACTTTCATCCAACTTATTCATATACGCACGGATATTCCGGCAAAGAGTATCAAGATCATCATCGGAAAGATAAAGTGCAAAAGATTTCCGAGTATAGTTCAGAGCTATATTTAGTACTTCTTCCTGTTCCTTAGCGATATTTTGTTGTTGTTCGTTTCGGATATCGTCTAAAGATATTTCTGATTCTGGCAGATCAATATTAACTTCCTTTTCTTCTATCTGTGGAACAGCAACAATCTGAGCAACTTGCCTTTGCCCAATCTTCTTGCGAAAATAGGGGATCTTAGCTAATCCGTTCCCAATCCACGGTAACATCATATTTTGCAGTACCACGTGGATACTCAAATATACTACTACCTGAATAGCCAATGCTACAATAAAAACTATGAAAGCAGTAAAGCCGTCAAAGCCAACCGAAATAGTAAACATGCGTGCCAATGCCGCAATTGCCAAAGCAACGCAAGCCACGATCACATATAATATAATGTACTGCAAAAGACTGTTCTGTTTCATTCTTCTGTGTTGTTAAGAGTGTTTAACTGAATTGCTTGTGCTGCTTTGCTCTTCTTCTCGTCCACAACCTTTGCGTAAATCTGGGTGGTTTTTACATTGGTATGCCCCAAC